>NZ_JANEWH010000110.1:0-15721 GCF_028069715.1 Kluyvera sp. Awk 3
CCTCTGGGGAGAGGGTTAGGGTGAGGGGCAATAATTACTGATTAAGCAACGCCAGAATGTCCTGCGTTCGCGCCTGCATCAGCGGCGTATTTCCGCGAGACTCCACGTTTAAGCGCACCACCGGTTCGGTATTGGAAGAACGCAGGTTGAAGCGCCAGTCGGCAAACGCCAGGCTGATGCCGTCAGTACGGTCGATCTCCAGCGCGCTGCCGGCAAAGTGTGCTTCCACGCGGGCAATCGCTTCTGACGGTGCCGCCAGATGACTGTTGATTTCACCGCTCGCCGGGAACGCCGCCATGCGGTCGCGCACCAGTTCACCCAACGTTTTGCCCTTCAGGCACAGCAGTTCGCTGACCAGCAGCCAGGGGATCATGCCGCTGTCGCAGTAGGCGAAATCACGGAAGTAGTGGTGGGCGCTCATTTCGCCGCCGTAAACCGCGTCGTCCTGACGCATGCGCTCTTTAATAAAGGCATGACCGGTTTTCGACATCACCGGCGTGCCGCCCGCAGCTGTGACCACGTCCACGGTGTTCCAGGACAGACGCGGGTCGTGAATGATGCGCGCGCCGGGGTTCTTTTCGAGGAAGGCTTCCGCGAGCAGGCCGACGATGTAGTAGCCCTCAATAAACTGTCCTTTCTCGTCGAACAGGAAGCAGCGGTCGAAGTCGCCATCAAAAGCGATACCCATATCGGCACCGTATTTGATGACCGCGTCGCGGGTATCCGCGCGGCACTCCGGCAGCAGCGGGTTAGGAATGCCATGCGGGAAGGTACCGTCCGGGGTGTTGTGCACTTTGATCAGGCTCACCGGCACATTCAGCGCCTTGAAGCGGGCTTCCAGCGCGTCAATCACCGGGCCTGCCGCGCCGTTACCGGAGTTCACCACCAGCTTCAGCGGCGTCAGGTTTTGCACGTTGATGTAGCCCAGCAGATGGTCAATATAGGCGTCACGCAGGTTGATTTTCTGGTAGCTACCGCGCGCGGCCTCATTGACCGGCGGGAAGTCGTTGGCTTCCGCCAGGCGCTGTACGTCGCGCAGGCCGGTATCGCCGCTGATGGGGCGTGCGCCTTCCCGCACCAGCTTCATGCCGTTGTAATCCATCGGATTGTGGCTGGCGGTCACTTCGATACCGCCATCAACGCCGAGATGGAAGGTGGCAAAGTAAATCTCTTCGGTGCCGGAAAGCCCGATATCGAGCACGTCAACGCCCGCGTCGCGCAGGCCATTGGCTAACGCCAGTTTCAGCGCCTCGCTGGTCAAGCGCACATCGCCGCCCAGCACGATAGTTTTCGGCTTCAGGTATTCACCGTAAGCGCGGCCAATGCGCCACGCGATGTCTTCATTCAGCTCTTCGCCGAGCTTGCCGCGGATGTCGTAGGCTTTAAAACAGGTTAATTTCGTCATGTTTTTACCTTTCTTCAGGCAACAGTTCGCCCTGACCGTTATGGCCATCAATTTTGGTGTCGTGATTTGCCGGATGCGCCGCGCTTATCCGGCCTGCCGGGTGCTACACGCGCCCGTAACGATCCTGGAAACGCACCACGTCGTCCTCTTCCAGATAGGCGCCAGATCGCACCTCAATCAGGTCGAGCGGGATTTTCCCCGGGTTTTCCAGGCAGTGGGTGACGCCAAGGGGGATATAGATAGATTCGTTCTCACCCAGCAGCGTAATTTGGTCATTGAGAGTGACTTTGGCGGTGCCCGCCACCACAATCCAGTGTTCCGCCCGGTGGTGATGCATCTGCAGCGACAGCCCTTCCCCCGGCTTCACGGTGATGCGCTTAACCTGATAGCGATCGCCGGAATCAATCGAGTCATACTTGCCCCACGGGCGGTAGACTTCCCGGTGGATGTGGTGTTCGTGGCGGCCGTCGGCCTTAATCTTCTCGACCACCTTTTTCACGTCCTGCACCGCGTTGCGATCGGCGATAAGCACCGCGTCTTTGGTTTGCACCACCACCAGGTCCTTTACCCCGACGGTCGTCACCAGGCCAGACTCTGCATAGACATAGCTGTTTTCGGTTTTATGGCTGATGACATCGCCATGGTGCACGTTGCCTTCCGGCGTGTGGTTGCTGATCTCCCACAGCGATGACCAGGAGCCAACGTCGCTCCAGCCCGCGTCCATCGGCACCACCACCGCATCCGCGGTCTGCTCCATCACCGCATAATCGATGGATTCGTCCGGGCAGCTCAGGAACGCCGCTTCATCGACGCGGATAAAGTCGAGATCCGGGTCGGTGACGTCCATCGCTTTTTCGCAGGCGCGAAGAATATCCGGGCGATATTTGCCCAGCTCTTCCAGATAGCGCCCGGCGCGGAACAGGAACATGCCGCTGTTCCAGTAATATTCACCGCTGGCGACATAGGCCTGTGCGGTATCGAGATTGGGTTTTTCGACAAACTGCGCGACGTCGAAGGCCAGCGTGTCGTCTGTACCCGGCGTGACATCACCACGGCGAATATAGCCGTAGCCGGTTTCCGGCACGTTCGGCACGATACCGAAGGTCACCAGCTTGCCATTTTCAGCATACGGCGTGGCATGACGAACCGCCGCGCGGAAGGCCTCTTCGTCCTGAATCACATGGTCCGCCGCCAGCACCAGCATCAGCGGGTCGCAGTCCGGTTCGCGACGCTTAGCCGCCAGCGCCGCCAGGGCGATGGCTGGCGCCGTGTTGCGCCCTGCTGGTTCCAGAATAATGTTTTCGGTCAGCTTGTTGAGCTGACGCAGCTGTTCCGCCACGATAAAACGGTGTTGCTCATTGCAGATCACCACCGGGCTGGCGCACTTCACGCCGTCCAGCCGGTTCACCGTGGCCTGCAGCATGGTCATGTCCCCTTTCAGGCACAGGAACTGTTTGGGGTACAGCACTCGGGACAGCGGCCACAGTCGGCTACCCGAGCCACCGGCCATCACGACCGGGAAAAGCGTAGTTTGACTCATCGTTTAACCCCGAATATCAGCAATAAATTGGTTGAGAACGTGTTCTTTATCGAGCGAACGTTCGGCCCAGGCGCGGGCGACCGCATTTCGCTTCGGTATCTTCAGCGCCTGCTCAATCCCGTCGACCAGCGACGGAACCGATTCAGGCGTCACGCACACCGCAATGCCCGGATTGTCCAGACATAGCTGGCCCAGCTCGGTCTGCGGTTCAGCGGTAATCACCGCGTTGCCGCCCACCGCCAGAATATTGGTCAGCTTGGAAGGCAACACCGCGTCCGCGGCGCCGCGCTTCTGAATCACCAGATGGCAGTCGCCAATCGCCAGCAGCGCGGGTAAATCTTCGTACGACTGCAGCGGCAGGAACTTGACGTTATCCAGCCCACGTTCGGCGACCATTTTTTCCAGCCGCGCTTTACCGCCGCCCTGACCGACAATGGCAAACAGCCACGGCTGTTCACGGAGCTGTTCGGCGGCAGTAATCACGCTCTCCAGCCCCTGTTTCTCACCGATATTGCCGGAGTAGAGAATAATTTTGCGTTCATCCGGCAGGCCAAGACGCTGACGCAGCGCCATCACCAGCGTTTCCGGCACCTCGCGAAAACGGGAAACTTCCGACCAGTTGGGGAAGAAAATCACCTTCTCCGGCGCAACGCCCTTCTCGCAGGCTTTGTTCATCATTGAGCGCGAGATGGTCGATACGTTGTCGACGTTGTGCAGCCCGCTGCGCTCAAAGGCGCTGGCAAGTTTTGCCACCTTGCCGGCGCGACCGTTGCCTGCCATGCCCAACCCCAGCATGGCGTCGACTTCATAATCCTGAATATGCAGCAGCGTCCGCGCGCCGGAGAGCTTCGCCAGCAGGCGCATACCGGGGGTACAGAACAGCGTCGGCACCACGCCGATAATGCGATCCGGCTTCCAGCGGCGTTGGGCCATCAGCGGGAAGAAGCTGCTGAACGCAAAGCTGCCGAGATGGATCAAACGCTTCAGCGTCGATGGCTGCTTTGGCACGTACAGCGGGCAGCGCCAGACGGTGGCATCGCCGTTTTCCCGGCGGTAGCGCCAGCTTGAGTATTTCGCGCCAACCTGCCATTCCGGATAGTACGGCGGCGCGGTAATCACTCGCACCTCGTGACCCTGCTGCACCATCCACTCGACCATTTCGCCGGTGTATTTGCCGATGCCGGTGAGTTCAGGCGAATAGTTGATGCCATACACCAGAATCTTCATAGGCCCGGCACCTCGGCCAATTTGTCGACCCGGAAATAGGCGCGGCTGTTTTCATGAACGTTGTCCGACGCCAGTAACGCAGGCGGTGTCAGCCAACGGTACTCATTATGCTGATCGTCCGGCAGCGTTAAGGTCCCGGCGTCCACCTGCAGGCGGAAACCAAGCACAATGTAATGGGTCGAAAAATCCGTACCGGAGAAATTGTCGTCATAGAAATGCTGCCAGACGCCGTAAAAGCGGCCTGCCGTCATCGGCAGGCTCAGCCCCAGTTCGGCCTCAGTCAGGCGGGCAAACGCCTGTTCCAGCGTTTCATCTTTCTGTACCCGCCCGCCCGGCACAAACCAGTACCCCTGCGCCGGACGATTGTTGCGCTTACCCAGCAAAAACTCGCCCTGCGCGTTCTCGACGATCAAATCGATGGAGATCAGCGGCGTAGACTGCACCACGGTGGCAAACGCTTCCTGGCTCAGAAACATGCGTTACCCCCGGAAGTGGCGCTGGTTTTCCAGAAACCACTGGTAAGTGCTGGCAAGACCAGCCTCCAGCGAGATTTCGTGGTACCAGCCCAGTTGATGCAGGCGAGAAACGTCGAGCAGCTTGCGCGGCGTGCCGTCGGGTTTGGTGGCATCAAACACCACCCGCCCTTTAAAGCCCACCACTTTCGCCATCGTCTGCGCCAGCTCACGAATGGTGCAGTCAACGCCGGTGCCAACGTTAATATGCGACAGCATGGGCTGCGTGCTTTCGAGCCAGACGCCGCGATCCAGCTCCATCACATGGATACTGGCAGCCGCCATATCGTCCACATGCAGGAACTCGCGCATCGGCGTGCCGCTCCCCCACACCACCACGTCCGCGGCGTTTTGCTGTACCGCTTCATGGAAGCGGCGCATCAGCGCCGGAATAACGTGCGAATTGCTCGGGTGGAAGTTATCGTTCGGCCCGTACAGGTTGGTCGGCATCACCGACCGATAGTCGCGATTATGCTGGCGGTTGTAGGACTCGCACAGCTTGATACCGGCAATTTTCGCAATCGCGTACGGTTCGTTAGTCGCTTCCAGCGTGCCCTGCAGCAGCTCGCTTTCGTGCATTGGCTGGTTAGCCATTTTCGGATAGATGCACGATGAACCGAGAAACAGCAGCTTATTCACGTTGTGCGTATGCGCCGCGTGAATAATGTTGCTTTCAATCATCATGTTCTCGTAGATGAAATCCGCCGGGAAGGTGTTGTTGGCCACAATGCCGCCCACCTTTGCCGCCGCCAGATACACCTGATCAATATTTTCAGCGGCGAAGAAGTCGTTCACTTCGCGGCTATCCAGCAGGTTGAGCTCATCGCGGCTGCGAACCACCAGATCCACGTCGCCGCGTTGTGCAAGCTGGCGGACGATGGCCGAGCCCACCATTCCCCGGTGGCCCGCCACAAAAATACGTTGTCTGGTCATACTTAAGACTCCAGCGCGATCGCCACTTCATAACCGTGGGATTTCAGCAGGGAATGTTTCTTCGCTGCTTCCAGGTCTTTGGCGACCATTTCAGAGACCATCTCCTGCAGGGTGGTTTCCGGTTTCCAGCCCAGTTTCTCATGCGCTTTGGTCGGGTCGCCGAGCAGGGTTTCAACTTCTGCCGGACGGAAGTAGCGCGGATCCACGGCCACCATCACATCGCCCGGTTTCACGCCCGGCGCATCGTGACCGGTGACGGAAACGACAATCCCCTTTTCTTCCACGCCTTTACCTTCAAAGCGCAGTTTGATACCCAGCTGTGCCGCCGCCATTTCGACGAACTGGCGAACCGAATACTGCACGCCGGTGGCGATAACGAAATCTTCCGGATGGTCCTGTTGCAGCATCATCCACTGCATTTTCACGTAGTCTTTGGCGTGGCCCCAGTCGCGCAGGGAATCCATGTTGCCGAGGTACAGGCACTTCTCCAGACCCTGAGCGATATTAGCGATGGCGCGGGTGATTTTACGCGTCACAAAGGTTTCGCCGCGGCGCGGAGACTCGTGGTTGAACAGGATGCCGTTACAGGCGTACATGCCGTAAGATTCACGGTAGTTGACGGTGATCCAGTAGGCATACAGTTTGGCGACCGCATACGGCGAGCGCGGATAGAACGGAGTGGTCTCTTTTTGTGGAATTTCCTGCACCAGGCCGTACAGTTCCGAAGTGGAAGCCTGATAGAAACGCGTTTTCTTCTCCAGCCCCAGGAAGCGGATGGCTTCCAGCAGGCGCAGCGTGCCCATCGCATCCACGTCGGCGGTGTATTCCGGCGACTCAAACGACACGGCAACGTGGCTCATCGCGCCCAGGTTATACACTTCATCCGGCTGCACTTCCTGCAGAATGCGCGTCAGGTTGGAGCTGTCGGTCAAATCACCGTAGTGCAGGTGAAACTTCGGGTTGCTGCTGTGCGGATCCTGATAGATGTGATCGACACGTTCGGTGTTAAAGGAAGAAGCACGGCGTTTAATCCCGTGAACTTCATAGCCTTTTTCCAGCAGCAGTTCTGCCAGATAAGAACCGTCCTGCCCCGTTACGCCGGTAATAAGTGCGACTTTTGACATTCTATTTTCCTCAAATTGTCCCGTTTAGGGAGTCACTTTCTCTACGCGCTCACGCGTAACCACTGCGGGATTGCCACGGCAAATCATATTTGCCGGTAGCGATTTAAAAACGCTGCTACGGGCACCCACTATGGTGCCCTCGCCAATCGTGACGCCGGGGGCAACAAAAACATCCGTCGCCAGCCAGCATTTCTCACCAACCACAATCGGCGCAGCGTTAATATCGAAATGCGCGCTCTGATAATCGTGGCTGCCGGTGCACAAATAGCATTTCTGCGAAACCACCGAATTTGCCCCAAGGGTTATTTCACCCAAGGTATATAACACTGCGTCATCGCCCACCCAGGCATAATCTCCAATGGTTAATTTCCATGGGTAAGTGATTTTTACCGACGGGCGAATGACTACGTTTTTTCCTATTTTTGCGCCAAACAGACGTAATAAAAATGCGCGCCAGCGATACAATATCTGCGGAGACCAGGCAAATAATGTGGCCTGAACTGCCCACCATATTTGTACTTTTATGCCCCCGGCACCGCGAAAACCTTTTGGTACCGAAAAGCCCGATAATTCCTGCATTTGGTATCCTTATGCTTTGTGATATAAGGCTTTTGCTTTCCCCGTTGTGCGCAGACGTAATAAATAAGATAATTCTGCAAGCAGGCCCGGCATACGTAATATTTCACGCTGCACTTTTTTTGCATCCTGGCACAACTGTAGATTATTGGTGGTGGACACGCCGCCCATCGAAAATTCCGACACCAAGCCTTTAATACGTTTAAAGGCATATCCCGACTTATACATCCGCGCCGCCAGCGCATAATCAGAAGAGACACGATACTGCACATCATAAGGATGATTTTTCAGCCCACGCAGCGGGAAGAAAATAGCCTGATGGCTAGCCGGTAGGCTGTGATAAATATACCAACCCTGCTTAGCGCTACGGCGAATCTGGGTGCCGTCGCCAAAGTCCAGCATCGCATCGCCAAGGTACATGGCATCATCGCTTTTACCGCGCAGCTGACGGACGAACTGCGACACATCCGGATGAAAGCTGTCGCCGGAATTCAGAAACAGCACAAACTTGCCCTGCGCCATGCGGATGCCTTTATTCATCGCATCGTAAAGCCCTTTATCCGGTTCGCTGACGTAGCGTAAGTGGTACTGGCCGTTACGTTTTTCGAGAAACTCTGCGGTGCCATCGTTAGAACCGCCATCCACCACAATCCACTCGAAAGTGAGGCTGGGATCGTTTGCCAGATGGGCCAGAGAACGCCAGGTTTTCACCACGCCATCAACGTTACGAAACGCGACGGTAACCACGCTTAACAACATGCTTCACCTCATCTGCTGTCAGCAATATTCAGCGCTTTACGCAGAATAAAAGGACAAACAATTAAAAATGCATATTCCGGACTAAATATCGAACCGGTAAAAAATAATGATATCGGCGTGAAAAGATACAGCTGCACGGCGAAATTACGATTATTCCCAAAAGCGTTAATGAACATTTTAAATACGTAGTACAGATACCCAGCCGTTAATATTACAGCGAACCACGAAAAATAAATCATTAACAGATACAGACCATTGTCTATGGTTTTACCGACATCCGCACCGTTAAATATTCCGAATGATGCAACATATTCGTAAAGAGAACCAAAACGTACGACCCCATCAATGCTGGTTAATGAATAACCGACCATCACCAATGGACCAATTATACGGTAATACGATGACGATCCTTCCGTTCCTAAATCACCAATACGCTCGGCAATATATGGGAATGCAAACACCAGACCGATAAAAAATGCGCCTAATGAGATAATCGCCAACGGTAACTTTTTCTTGATCGCTTCTTTGTTCAGGTACTGGAAAGCCCACTCCAGCAGATAGAACAGGATAAATGTCATAACCCCAGAAAACGATCCAGAAAGAATTATCCCTGCCAGAATCATAGCATCAGACTTCGGGGTTTTGATACCAAACTGTTTGATGCAAAGCCAAATTGAGATTAATGCCAGAGCAAAAAATGCCGGTTCGAAATATAACGCAGTGGTGCGCTTTCCACCGAATTTGATAAAATTCAGCACATAGCTATTACTGTAAATAAGATATTTCGAAATCGTCGCTATCAAACTGCTGCCGCCGGTGAGAATAATCTGCGCCATCTCCAGCGCCGCCAGCGCCACCACCAGGGTAATCACCACATAGAAAAAACGCAGGATCTTACGGTGGTTATGCGGCGAAATGGTTTTGAAGCGAATGCTCCAGACCATGCCGATAATGATCACGATATAGACAAACAGCATCGTCGAGGTGACGTATTTGCTCGGGTCCAGCGATTGTCCAAACAGATAGTTGAACAGCGTCAATCCCACGCCCAGCCCGAGGGCAATCATCAGTTTTTTCAGATTAATGCGTTCAACAAACAACAGCAGCAACAGCGGAAGGAATGTCACAATGGTAATGGGGAAGCTCTCCCCCAGCTGCGCTAGCTTCACGTTAACCAACAGGTAGATTAACGGCAGCAGCAGATAGCTACAGACTCTGATAGAACGAGACATATTCCTCCAGCATCTGTTGTCCGCTGTAAGCTTTGCGGCTTCGCGCGCTAAAGTTCTCAAGCGTAGTGCCAAAAATCTGCTCGGCGATCTCCGCTTTCGGTTGCTGTACCAGGGTGAGCACCTCGGCCTCATCCACCGTATGGCCGCCGGATTTTGCCAGCACCTCTTTTGCCGCCTCGCTATGGGTAGCAATGACCGGCACGCCAATCGATAACGCTTCGCACAGAATCAGCGGGTAGTTATCCACTCGCGAGCTAAACAGCAGCGCGTCAAGCGGGTTCAGTTCGCTCATCAGTTGGCGTTTATCGGTCAGAAAACCGTGGTTCACCACGTTGCTGCCCTCAAACGGCGAAAACTTACCAAAGGTATGGACCTCGACCTTATCACCCAGCGCGATAATATCGCGCACCAGTTGCTGGTTGGTTTTCCCGTCATAGCGCAGGTCGTGGGCGACCACGGCGATTTTAGGCCGCGAGGAAAAGCGTTTTACCGGCGTCAGCTCGGCAAGAATCGCTTCGGTGGCGACGTCGATACCGTTATTGATAATCTGGCAGCGCCCTGCGCCGTAGAGGCTGTTAAAGGCCTCGGCAACATGCTGACTGGGTGAAATAAAGCGGCAGCCGAGCGCCAGCATCTGGCGGAAAAGTTGACGTTTTTCATCGACCAGCGCATGTGCGCGATCGACCTTCACCGGCGGGTAGTTACTCAACGTTGGGCATTTCTGACAGCCGCTTTTCCAGCCTTCGCAGCCGTCAAGAAAGGCACAGCGCCCGGTCACGCTCCAGTGATCGTGCAGCGTCCAGATAAACGTCGCATCGCTTTTATGCGCCTTCACCCGTTCGCAGAAGTTCACCACATCCGCCAGATTCAGCCAGTAGCTGTGCATAACGTGAAAATGCAGTACCACCGAGCCGTCAGTACGGGTGACCTGGCGATACAGGTTATTGAGGTTGCCAAACACATCGCGGTTAAACAGGCGGAACAGCGCCAGGTTCGCCATTGAGGTTAACCGTCCGGTCTGCTTCACCACCTGCGGATAACGGTCATGGCTGACGCTCTTCTTACCGCCTTTGCCATAGCCGTAGACAAATTTTGACGACAGCCCCTGACGGAGTGCGCGCTGATGCAGATCCAGCGCCACGCCCGCCGCGCCGCCTTCGGCCAGACGGACGTTAAATTGCAGAATATTCATTTAATTACCTTCACTCGCGCTTTTTCGCCCACCACCAGCGCATGGTCCGGAACGTCGTCCAGCACCACGCTGCCCGCGCCAATGGTCACGTGGTTACCGATGGTAATGCCGCCGATAATCACCACGTTGGCCCCCAGCTCAACGCCATCCCCAATCCTTGGGCACGCCAGACTCTCCGGGCCGCGATTGCCGATAGTGATGCCGTGACGAATCGTGAAATCGTCTCCCGCCACCACGTTTTTATTGATCACCACGGCATAGCCGTGGTGGATGGTGAAACGTCGGCCAATGGTCGCCGCCGCCTGGATTTCATAGCCGAAGAAACATTCGGTGATGATGCGGTACAGCACCAGCACCGGCGCCGCCCACAGGTTGTTCAGCACATTTTTCTTGCGCCACACCGAGCAAAAATGGGCCACACGGTAGGCGATCACCATGCAGCAAGGGCGCAGGCTCCAGCTGTTGGCACGTAAATCTTCCAGTAGCATCATTTACTCCGCAGTCCGTCGACCCAGCGTTTGCCGTTGCGCACCGACAGCAGCGTCAGAAACGTCTTCCAGGTCATGCGCTTATTGCGAATTTGATAGAGCGTGAACAGCTGATACTTCTTACTCGCCCGATCAAACTTCTCTTTGTGCTTGCGGTAGAAGCTGAAGTAGCCGGAAAACTTTTTGGGTGACGAGGTGATCTGCATTTCACCGTGGTTGATGTGCAGAATCTGCGTAGCGGCTTCAATCTTCCACGGCTCGCCGTAGGCCACCACCATGCGCAGGAAAATATCGTAGTCCTGCGCCGCCTTCAGTTCGGTATCAAACAGGCTTTCTTTAAAACGCCACGCCCAGCTAAACACCTGATTGCCAATGATGTTGCGCTTATAGAACAACTGACGGGAGAACGGCGATTTCGGGTACAACGGCAGGCTGGCAGGCTGCGAGTACACCTCCCCTTCGCAGACGTAGTCATCGGCGTATAAAAAGGCGTGGTCCATCAATTGCTGTTTATGTTCGAGAAACAGCGAAAGGCGGTTGGATGTCCACTCATCGTCATCATCAATACCGGTGATAAACTGCCCTTTGGCCTGCAGAATGGCCTGATTGCGTACCGCGCATGCTCCGGAGTTAAAATCGTTGCGCGTGTACTGTACGCGGCGATCGTTGAGTTCGATGACAAACTGCTGAAGCTGCTCGTAGCTGCTGGAGCAGTCATCGACGATAATCATTTCCCAGTGAGGATAGTCCTGACGCAGTACCGATTTGATGGCGCGAATGGCCAGCTGCTGTCGGTTCCAGGTCGGCATATAAATGGAGATCAACGGGTTGTCTGTTGTCATGGTATATCCCCGAATAAGCGTTTGAGCGGTTGTTCCCCTCACCCTAACCCTCTCCCCAGAGGGGAGAGGGGACCGTTCGGTTTTCTCCCTCGCCCCTTTGGGGAGAGGGCCGGGGTGAGGGGGATGTTATTATTTCGAATCCGACTGATACTCGTACTCGTAGTACCCGTAATCCTGGTATCCCGTCGCGCGGCGGAAGATCGAGTTGAGGATCACCCCTTTCACCGCAATGCCATTCTGCTCAAAGCGGCTCAGGCTGGTTTCTACTTCCTTCAGGGTGTTAACCGCATAGCGCGTGACCATCAAGGTGGTGCCCGCGTGGCGACCGACGATAGCGGCATCGGTGACCGCGAGAATCGGCGGCGTATCGATCAGCACCAGGTCATAGTTCGCTGAACCCCACTTCAGCAGCTCGCTAAAGCGCTCGGCCATCAACAGCTCCGACGGATTTGGTGGGATCTGCCCGCGCGGGATCAGGTCAAAGTTCGCGACCGACGTCCGTTTCGCGCTGCTTTCAAACGTCGCTTTCCCCACCAGCACCTCGGACAGGCCGTTATCATTGGTGGTGCCGAGCAGTTCGTGGGAATAGCCTTTACGCATATCGCAGTCGATCATCAGTACGCGCTTATGGGTCTGGCTGATCACCGCCGCCAGGTTGGCGCAGACGAAGGTTTTACCGATAGACGGGCTAACCCCGGTCATCATCAGCACGTTGTTCGGCGCCTGCATCATGGCGAAGTGCAGGCTGGTGCGCAGGCTGCGAATGGCTTCGATCGCCAGGTCGGTCGGGTTACCCACCGCCAGCAGCTGGCTTTGCTTATAGCGCTTCACACCGTTGACGCTCTTCACGCTATCGCGCGATTTTTGCCATTCGGAGAGCGGAATGCTGGCATAAACATTGATGCCATGCTCTTCGAGCACCTGCGGGCTTTCGATACCGCGGTTAAACAGCGAGCGCAGCAGCACGCCGACGATCGACAACATCAGGCCAAGAATAATGCTGCCCAGCACGATCAACGCTTTCTTCGGCTTCACCACCCCCGGCTGAGTAATTGCCGGGTCGACAATCCGCACGTCGCCGACGGTGCTCGCCCGGGTGATTTTCAGCTCCTGCTGTTTATTCAGCAATTGCATATAAACCTGCTGACCAGACTCCACGTCACGGGTCAGGCGTACAATCTCCTGCTGGGTTTTCGGCATCGCCGTCACGCGTTTGCTCAGCTTGGCCTTCTCTTCTTCCAGCGCCCGGCGTTTTTCCAGCAACGTGCGATAGGCCGGGTGGATTCGGGTATACAGCTTGGAGATTTCCGCTTCGCGGAACGTCAGCTCGTTCAGCTGCGCGTCGATGTTCACCATCGAATCGAGCACCGATTTCGCTTCCAGCGGCAGGTCTACGGAGTCTTGCTGCTGACGGTAGGTATTCAGTTTGTTTTCCGCTACGTCCAACTGGCTGCGTACCTGTGGCAGTTGCACTTCGAGGAACTCGAGGCTTTTCGCGGCTTCTTCCGATTTGCGCGCCACGTTCTGCGCCACGTAGTTGTTGGCGATACTGTTGAGGATGTCGCGGATCTGATCTTTGTCTTCACCCACCATCGTGAGCGTCAGCACGCCGGACTCTTTACCATCCTCGGTGACGCTCAGGCTATTTTGCAGGTTATTGATCATCCCCAATGTTGAATATTTGGTGACGGTAAAACTCGCGCCATCGTGGGCGGCGATCCCGGTAACCAGCAGCGAAACGCCGCCTTTATTCAGCGTCTCCCCTACCTTCCCTTCTGCGCTAAAACCGTCGTCGTTACTCAGGCGATAGCGCGTTGGGTTGATAACCTCCAGCGTAAAGGTGCTGTCGGCCATCGAGGCCGGGCGATTAAAGGCGCTGACCTTCACCGTCTCATTCTGGCGGCCCATCAGCCGTTCCCAGCCCGCCCCCAGAATCGGAAAGGTGTTTTTGCTCACGGCAATATCCAGCCCCAGATCCTCAACGGTTTTCCCGAGCACCATACGCGAGGTGATCATCTGGATTTCCGCCTCTGAGGCCGGCGGCTTGCTGGTGAGCGCATTGCTGATATCCTGCACCAGCGCGCTGCCCTGATTTTGCTCAATGCGCACCAGTGCGTCGGCGCTGTAAATCGGCGTGGCGAACAGCGCGTAGACAATCGCCAGCGCGGCAAACAGGGCGGTAATGCCGATGACCCACCATTTGGCTTCCACCACGGTGCCCACCAGGCGACCAATGTCGATCTCATCGTTGCCCGAGACCGATGGGCCTATCTGTTTTACTTTATCTGTCATGGTTATCCCTGCTGTGCTTTCAGTGCCTGCGCCCACTGGCTGGCAGACCTGTCGAGTAACTGGTACACCGCTTCAAATGCCTCCCGGCTTTTGCGATACGGATCGGGAATCTCGCGTTCGTTATCCCAATGACCAAACAGCATGACCTTGCCGCGCATCTCCGGCGCCATTTCATGCAGGGTGGCGACATGACGTTTTTCCATCGCCAGAATCAGATCGTACTCACGACACATACGGCCAGAGATTTGTCGCGCACGGTGCCCTTCCAGCGAAATCGCGTGCTCGGCGGCAACGCTCGCGGCGCGTTCATCCGCCGCTTTACCCACTAATGCTCCCAGCCCCGCCGATTCGACGGTCAATGACGGCAGATGGCTGCGTAGCAGCCGTTCCGCCGTGGGGGAACGACAGATGTTCCCCACGCAAACCACAAGAATTTTGTTAAACATGACGGTTACCAGGTATGAATGTCTTTCGCCGAATCGGTCATGTAGCGAACGCCACTGATGGTCGGCAACAGTTGGTTGATCAGACGGTTCCAGCGAGCAACCGGTGCGGTGGTGACGTAAACCACGTCATACGGCTGGAGAATAAAGTTGGTTGCCATGACCAGTGAGGTCGCATCGGACATATCCAACTGATAGATGTTGGCCATCTTGCCGTTGTTGCCCGCTTTGGTTGGACGAATCACGAAGATACCGCTGGCATTGGAGGTCGTCAGGTCGATGCCTTCCGCCTGGCCGAGCGCTTCGGTCAGCGTCATGCCGCTGAAGTCCATTTTGAGCGTGCTCTGTTTTTTCACTTCGCCCATCACGAAGACCTTGAGATCATCGTTACGCGGTACGAAGAGGATATCGCCCGGATAGAGCAAACGGTTCTGGCTCAGATCGCCGTTTTGCATCAACGCCTGCACTGAAATGCGCTGTTCTTTGCCATCGTGAGTCAGCACCACGTTGCGCCAGTCGGCCAGTTCGCTCAGGCCACCCGCCGCGTTGATCGCGTCCAGTACCGTCAGCGGCACGTTGGTGATAGCCTGCTGGCCGGATTTGTTCACCTGCCCGGAGACATACACTTTTTGCGAACGGAAGGCGGCAACGTTCACGTCGACCTGCGGGTCGGTGATGTAGGCGGCAAGACGCTGGGTAATGGTCTGGCGAATTTCCGCCAGCGTGCGCCCTTTCACCTGCACTTTGCCAATATAGGGATAGAAAATGGTGCCGTCCGGCTGGACCCAGTTACCGGTATCGCTGGAGCTACGGTACTGCCCCGCCGGGGTGGTCAACTCCGGGTGATCCCACACCGTGACGTTCAGCACGTCGCCTGAACCGACGCGATACTGGTAATTGCTTAACTCCTGATCCAGCGACATGTTCGGTTGCGCGACGTTGGGACGTGGGCGTAATTGTTCAATCAGTCGCGGGGTCAGCGGATAAACATTCACCATCCGGCCAATGTCATAATCAGCATCCTGCTGCTTAATCACATCTTTTCCATAGGTAGACATATTGCTGCCTGGAAGTATGGTGCAACCACTCATCAAGCTTACCGACACCAATAATGGCATCAATTTTAGTTTGGATTTCATCATTGATTATTTATCAC
>NZ_JANEWH010000111.1:0-15309 GCF_028069715.1 Kluyvera sp. Awk 3
CACAAATAGTTCTTGCGATAAAAATTCGAATGTCTAGATTGAACTGTATTGCAGCACTTTGGGAAGAAGCATGACTTCTGTGCTTTACACCCTTTATTGTCATACCTATTAATTCAGCAACTACACAGAACCGCGACTCTTTCTGCATATGCATATTACCTGCATAGCAGAAAGAGTCCGCGTTCAGGGCCGCAATCGGGATGGGATTTCATAATGCCGAAAGAAACTGAACAGGTGCATAACGATATTTTGCTGTTAATAACAAGACCGTCATTGCAGGCAACTGCTTTGGTTCATCAACTCAAAACATCGTTACCAATAAATGTCAAAATACAGAATGTTCAAAGAATGCTTGAGCAACCTGACGCCGAGCGCATTCTGGTTCTGTTTGATCTGAGTGAGTCAGATAAAAAAAGAACGCTACTCTGGCAAAGCGAACTCCGGCGATTGCGAGAAAAAGTCAAAGTATTGTTGATTAATATGCCAGAGGACTATCACTTTCATGAGGTTGAGTCCTGGTTTGGAATCAGTGCCGTTTTCCATCTTTCCGTAGATGAACAGACTTTAGTGAATGGCATTCGCAATGTGATGAACGGTGGTTGCCATTTCCCTCACGATCTTACCAGCTATCTTATTAATCAGTCAGGCAGTTATCGATACCATGACGATACCAGTGGCCTGACACAACGCGAGAAAGATATTCTTAATAAACTGCGCATGGGCGCTTCTAATATTGAAATTGCCCGTCTGCTATTTATTAGTGAGAATACTGTGAAAACACATTTATATAATCTTTTTCGCAAGATATCTGTAAAAAACAGAACGCAGGCAGTTACCTGGGCCAACGAAAACCTTAGACGCTAATCATGAAAAAATTGATAGTGGTAATGGTGGCATTAATGATGCTACTGGTAATCCGCGCCAGCGCCGCAGCAGAAATAGAAGTGCCGGGTCTGGTGACGGATAATACTATCACTCGCGTGGGGCACGATTTTTATAGAGCATTCACCGAACACTGGGAGGAAGAATACCCCGGCGCCATTACGATTAATGAACGGCCCAGCGCCCGATGGGGCAGTTGGATAACCATTAAAGTCGATCAAGATTTATTGTATCAGACGTTCTTATTTCCTGGTCACAATGACTTTGATAAACAAGTTAATGTCGCACTAGCCTCCGTGTATGAGGCTTTGCAGAAACGCGCCATTAATAAAGCGTTATTAAATACCGGCGACTTAACCAAAGATGAGTTCTAGGAGCATACTATGAAAGTGCTTTCTCTGATTCTTGGCATTGGTTTTTTATCTACAACCGCCCAGGCTGGGAACCTGACCTTCCAGTTTATTAACCCTAATTTTGGCGGCAACCCCAATAATGGTTCTTTTTTGCTTTCGGAGGCTAACGCGCAAAACTCCTATAAAGATCCAAATGCTTACGACTGGAGCAGCGCAACATCAAGCTCATCGCTTGATAATTTCACCTCTGCTGTTCAATCACAACTCCTTGGCAGCCTGATGGGCAACCTTTCTAGCGGTAAACCCGGACGGCTGGTGACGAAAGACTTTATTGTTGATATCACCAATACCGATGGTCAATTAATGATGAATATTCTTGATCGCTCTTCCGGAAAAACTTCCTCTATTCAGGTCAGCGGCCTGAGCAGTGTTTCAACATATTAATCAGTGGCGAGATGCTGAGATGAAAAATATAACCGGCGTTGTGGTCATTTTAATTAGCCTTTTGATGTTGACGGGCTGCATTACCTCTCCACCTAAACAGGCGGCAAAACCCACGCTGTTGCCGCGCTCGCAGAGTTACCAGGATCTAACGCATCTGCCGCCACCGCAGGGGAAACTGTTTGTCTCAGTTTACAATATCCAGGATGAAACCGGGCAGTTCAAACCCTACCCGGCGAGTAACTTTTCAACCTCGGTCCCGCAGAGCGCCACCGCCATGCTGGTTTCGGCGCTGAAAGACTCCAACTGGTTTACTCCGCTGGAGCGTCAGGGACTACAGAACTTGCTCAATGAGCGCAAAATTATCCGCGCGGCTCAAGAAAATGGCACTGTCGCGGAGAATAATCGCAGTCAGCTGCCATCGCTGGTGGCGGCCAATATCCTGATTGAAGGCTCGATCATCGGTTACGAAAGTAATGTGAAATCGGGCGGGGCAGGGGCGCGATACTTTGGCATTGGCGCCAGCACGCAGTATCAGCTCGATCAGATTGCCGTTAACCTGAGGGTGGTTAATGTTAGCACGGGCGAAGTCCTTTCTTCCGTGAATACCAGTAAAACCATTCTCTCCTATGAGTTCCAGGCCGGCGTATTCCGCTATATCGACTTCCAGCGTCTGCTGGAGGGGGAAGTGGGGTATACGGTGAATGAACCGGTGATGCTGTGTCTGATGTCGGCCATTGAAACCGGTGTCATCTATCTGGTCAATGACGGGATTAGCCGCAACCTGTGGCAACTGAAGAATGCCTCAGATATCAATTCGCCGGTACTCGAAAAATACAAAAGTATCATCGTTCCCGATATTTCCTGATATCTAAGGCCTGGCGAGCACTATTCGTGCTCGCCGCTGGCATCCCGCCATTCGCCGTTGCCGAGGTTGTCGAGCGTGTAGCCACCCATGGCATAACGAATTAATCGCAGCGTCGGGTAGCCTACGTGAGCGGTCATCCGCCGTACCTGGCGATTGCGTCCTTCATACAGCGTCACTTTCAGCCAGGCCGTCGGGATGGATTTACGCTCGCGTATCGGCGGGTTACGCGGCCACAGCCACTCGGGTGCGTCCACGCGTTCGATACCGGCCGGTAGCGTTGGCCCATCGTTCAGGGTGACGCCATGACGCAATGCGTCTATCGCCTCGTCCGTCGGTTCTCCTTCGACCTGAACGTAATAAATTTTCCCCGTCCGTTTACCCGGCTGCGTGAGCCTGGCCTGTAAAGCGCCATCGTTTGTTAACACCAGCAGGCCTTCACTGTCACGGTCAAGACGTCCGGCAGCGTACACATTTTGCACGGGAATAAAATCTTTCAGCGTGCTGCGGCCTGCTTCGTCGGTAAACTGCGGCAAAACATCATAGGGTTTATTGAACAGAATGACGCGTTTTGGTTGGTTATCCCGGCGCGGCTTAGCGCCTTGTTTCGAGCTGAATCGCTCAACCCGGTGTTTTCTAAAAGAAGTTTTAATCATAGTATTTTCAGGCTTTATAGATTCGCGCATTATAGCCTAAGAACGAGAGTCTTTCATGGCGCCAAACAATCAGGTAGTATTGACAGGCTTATTACAAAACATTAACAAAAATGCTCTAACTCTTTGTGTTGCAGGAAGACGGTAAGACAGTGCATCTCCAGACTCGGTGGAGTGGGTGTAGTAGCGGCAAGAACCTGTGGCGTAAAGGATGACGAGCACACCAGTAGCGCTCGAAGGAGAGGTGAATGGAAAGCAAAGTAGTTGTTCCGGCGGAAGGTCAAAAAATCACCCTGAAAGACGGCAAGCTGAATGTGCCACACAATCCGATTATCCCATTTATTGAAGGCGACGGTATCGGCATTGACGTGACTCCGGCAATGCTGAAAGTGGTTGATGCCGCTGTTGAGAAAGCCTACAAAGGCGAGCGTAAAATTTCCTGGATGGAAATTTACACCGGGGAAAAATCCACTCAGATCTACGGCCAGGACGTATGGCTGCCAGCAGAAACGCTGGATCTCATCCGTGATTACCGCGTTGCTATCAAAGGCCCACTGACCACGCCAGTTGGCGGCGGCATTCGTTCTCTGAACGTTGCGCTGCGTCAGGAACTCGACCTGTACGTTTGTCTGCGCCCGGTTCGTTACTACCAGGGTACCCCGAGCCCGGTTAAACACCCAGAACTGACCGATATGGTTATCTTCCGTGAAAACTCCGAAGACATCTACGCGGGTATCGAATGGAAAGCGGACTCTGCTGACGCTGAGAAAGTGATCAAATTCCTGCGCGAAGAGATGGGCGTGAAGAAAATTCGCTTCCCGGAACATTGCGGTATCGGCATCAAGCCGTGCTCCGAAGAAGGGACCAAGCGTCTGGTGCGTGCGGCGATCGAATACGCGATCACCAACGACCGTGACTCTCTGACCCTGGTGCACAAAGGCAATATCATGAAGTTCACCGAAGGCGCGTTCAAAGACTGGGGCTACCAGCTGATTCGCGACGAATTCGGCGGCGAACTGATCGACGGCGGCCCGTGGCAGAAAATCAAGAACCCGAACACCGGCAAAGAGATCATCATTAAAGATGTGATCGCCGATGCGTTCCTGCAGCAGATCCTGCTGCGTCCGGCTGAATACGACGTTATCGCCTGTATGAACCTCAACGGTGACTACATTTCTGACGCCCTGGCGGCGCAGGTTGGCGGTATCGGTATCGCACCGGGCGCCAACATCGGTGACGAGTGCGCACTGTTCGAAGCGACCCACGGTACCGCACCGAAGTATGCAGGCCAGGACAAAGTGAACCCAGGTTCTATCATCCTGTCCGCAGAAATGATGCTGCGTCATATGGAATGGTTCGAAGCGGCTGACCTGATCGTTAAAGGTATGGAAGGCGCGATCAACAACAAGACCGTGACCTATGACTTCGAACGTCTGATGGAAGGCGCTAAGCTGCTGAAATGTTCAGAGTTTGGTGACGCGATTATCGCGAATATGTAATCCACTTGCTGGGTTAGTGATAAACGGGAGCCGGTTGGTTCCCGTTTTTATTATCAGGATTCGAACGGCTATCCATCGTTTATCAAAACAAGTCATCTCATTACCCTCTAAACTTTTTTCTGGATGGTGGCATCTTCGGCCTGTCCCACTTTGGCGTAAACGTTCAGGAAATGATTTCTGACCGGGTCGGGTATGACAAGCCTTGAAGTAAAGCTCGGGGTGAAAGACGTTTACTGAGGTAGAAACCCAACACAGGGTTACGCACGCTCTTGATGTATCTATGAGAGCCTGGTCTTCTGAGCAGAAGGTCTGCTGTGAGCGAGGAGCGGAAGTTCGCAATCGCTCTCATTGTTGATGACGGCCGTACCCGTGGCAGGATAGGAGATGTTGTTATTCAATCTATCCATGGTACAGGTTCACCAATATAAGTGTGTGTGCAGCAGCGGCAAGTCACCTTAACGTCCTTTCTAGTAATTGAAGGGTTCACCTGTTGCAGAATTCCATTCTCATCAACAAACAGACCCGGATAAAAACTGCTTTCGCCAATGCAGACTAAATCTCTTCGCTGATGCTCATGTAGCGCGACCAACCAGAAAACAGGCTCGGTGGTATCAAGACGTCCACATACTTCGCTGAATATTTCATCCCACGGTTTGCCAATCTGCTTGATCAGAAAATAAAACAATGGTGTGTAGTCTCGGCCACGCTTCTGTCTGCCATGCATTGTCTCGCGCTTTACCAGTAGCTCATCTCCGACTTTTTTACGATTTCGTTCCCAGCAATACTCTGCTCCTGGATTATTAGAATGGTGCCGCGTAGTTGTGTTGACGCTGCGATACAGTTTACGGGACTTATTCAGTTGATGAGTACGCATAGCTCGATCTCGTGCATCCTTTATTCTGTGAGTCAGTAACCCCTGCCGGAGCTAGATTCAATAGTTTGTGACTGCATGAAAATGGTCATGCATAAAGGCAGTCTCATTCTGCTGAAATACCTTCCTACTAACAACTACCAAAAGTCCCCTCCTGAAACAAAGCGGAACTGAAGTGCTTACGGAGGAGCAAAAACACAGTCGACCCAGTAATCACTCGCCACAAACGCGGCAAGTAAGGCTGATGTTTGGCGCTCCCCCCGAGAGGTCAACGCGCCATCACTCTGTCCCTGAATAATACCTCTCACATTCCACCCTGTTTCCGCGTGTCGCACAAATATCACTTGCATCATTAAAGGACCATGTATGTTATTGATTTAAATGCCACAGTCCAAACATACCCCGTTAATATGATGGCATGTTCTCTGTTCTGGACGAAAACAGGAACAAGTGTAGATGAACATTGTTATGTTCAGCCTCAGAAATGTCAGGCGAGCACGCTCCCCTTGCCGGACTACCATACTTTATTTATGAAAAATGATTCTCATTAACATTTGTGCTGGTGTGATGTTTAATAGCGTTTTTCCTATTCAAAGGATGTGAAATGAGTCTTCGATTTTCGACATTGCGTCGCATTCCCGGTGGCGTCTGGATTATTGGTTTCGTCAGCCTTTTGATGGATATTTCATCTGAAATGATCCACAGCCTCCTTCCACTTTTTATGGCAACGTCTTTAGGGGCCCCGGTAGTCATCATTGGACTCATAGAAGGAGTGGCCGAAGCGACGGCATTGTGCGTCAAAGTTTTTTCGGGCGTTATCAGCGATTACATTGGCAAACGTAAAGGGCTGGCTGTCCTTGGATATGGCCTTGGCGCGCTTAGCAAGCCGCTGTTCGCACTGGCCTCCACATCTGGAATGATATTCAGCGCGAGGATGATTGACCGTGTAGGAAAAGGAATAAGAGGGGCACCCCGAGATGCGCTCGTTGCTGACGTTACTCCGCCCGAGATCAGAGGGGCGGCTTATGGCCTGCGCCAGACACTGGACACGATGGGAGGGTTCCTCGGACCGCTGCTGGCAGTGGGCCTGATGCTGTTATGGAGTAATGATTTCCGCGCCGTTTACTGGGTGGCGGTCGTGCCAGCCTTTCTGGCCGTGGCCCTGTTATTCTGCGGATTGCATGAACCACGCACCCCTGTCGTAACCGCCAGGACTAACCCGATAAAAAAAGAGAACCTGAAAAGGCTGGGCGTAGATTGTTGGTGGGTGATAGGGCTCGGCGGGGTGTTTACTCTCGCCAGGTTTAGTGAGGCTTTCCTGGTTCTCAGAGCACATGAGGTCAATATTCCACTGGCTTTAATCCCTCTCGTTATGGTCGCCATGAATATTGTATTTTCATTTACAGCCTATCCGTTCGGACGCTTATCAGACAGCACCAGTCACCGGCGATTGCTCCAGATGGGGCTGGTGGTGCTCATCATGGCAGATTTAGTACTTGCTCTGAGTCATTCCTGGGTGGGGATTATTGTTGGCGTAGCATTGTGGGGTGTACATATGGGAATGACACAGGGGTTGCTGAACACGATGATTGCTCACACCGCACCAGCCGACCTTCGTGGAACGGCGTTCGGATTATTCAGTTTGTTGAGTGGACTGGGATTACTGATAACCAGTCTGGGGGCGGGATTGTTGTGGGACATCTGGGGTTCAGCTTCTACATTTTTTGCTGGCGCGATGATCTGTGTACTGACGTTGATTCTGACTCGGTTTGTCCCTGAGAAGTCCGAGTAATCAATCTGTGCCGATAAAATTCTGAGATATGCCGCTCAATAACTGCTGACTGGGTAATGAGTCCATTCAGACGATGAGTCGACCTGGCGCTCCCGGCTTGCGGTTAAACCGGGAGGGGCAGGATAGGGTGTCATAATCGTCTGCACAACCTGAAGGCCTGGTCGTTTCAGAAGACGTTATTTTCCTCAGATACAGGGCCCAGTGGCACATCCGTACATCATGTATAGCGGAAATAAAGGTACTAAAGGGATCATGGCGACTTGGCCAAGCTCGCTAATCGTCTTGGTCTTATCATTGATGGAAACCACAATCGGGTGTTCTAACTGGTAGGCGGCGGCCAGATCGGGCGGGTACGATGAAGACCAAAATCCTGCTGCTTTAAACGAAACACCGAGGTGATCGTTATCAATTTGCACCGCATGATACTCATTGCGCAATTGGGTCAACTGCCCGGCATCCAGCTTGCGCTTATCCATCACAACCAGGTATTCCGCCGTCACCTCATGTTGTTCTACCTCGAAGCTAACCCGTACTCCGGCAGCCTGTTGGTGAAAGCGTTCATAAAAGGTCTTATAACGCTGATACTCCTGAGGTACACCGTTACGGTTAAAACGGTAACCGTATTTAGCTGAGCTGGCGATAATGCCGGAGTCTGTGGGTTTTACAGCCACAATGGTATCCGTAGGCGGCAAGTTTGGTGCACTTGTACATCCTACAAGCATCACCACGGCCAGCAGCGATAAATATTTCATCATTTTGAGCGGTTCCTGTTCGCTATTTTCTCTGAGATATCAGGAGGTTTTTAACACACGGAGACAAATATTTATCCTTGTGTATCATCATTTCCGAACCTGCTTTTAACCCTACATTTTCTTGTTCATACGCAGCGCATCAACAACGAGTGAAAAAGCCGGTGAAGGCTGTTTACGGCTAGGGTAATAAAGATAGTAGCCTGGAAAAGGATGACACCAGGACTCAAGTACGTGTACGAGACGACCTTCGCGAATGTGTGAGCCGAACTCTTCTTCGGGCAAAAAGGCGATGCCTAACCCAGCCAGCGCAGCGTCGACAACATGTTCCGACGTATTAAACGTCAACTGTCCATTAACCCGGACGTTCAGTTCTCCTCCTTCCCGATCGAATTCCCAAACATAAATCCCCCCGGATCGAACCATACGCAGATTAATACACTGATGCTGCGTTAGATCATGGGGAGTTTGGGGAACCGGATATTGTGCGAAATAATCGGGCGAGGCTGCCGCGGCCATACGCAGTTTCGGGCCGATTGGCATCGCTATCATGTCCTTATCGATCGTATCACCAAGCCGTACGCCCGCATCAAAACGATCTGCCACGATATCCCGGAATCCGTGGTTTGCGTCGAACTCGATGTGAATATCCGGATACTCGCGCAGCAGTGGCGTCAGTTTGGGCAGAAGGGTCGTTTTCAACACGTTCGGCCCGCATGTAATTCGGACGGTACCCGCAGGCTTGTCCCGCAGTTCGGTCAGCATGTCCAGCTCAGCCTCAATCTCGTCAATGCGATGGCCCACTGATTGCAGCAGGCGCTCCCCGGCGGCCGTCGGGGACACGCTGCGGGTTGTCCGCGTTAGCAGGCGGATCTGCATCCGTTCTTCCAGCCCGGAAATCGCCTGGCTCAGCGCTGGCTGGGTCACGCCAAGCAGCGCGGCGGCACGTGTAAAACTGCCTTCCCGCGCTACGGTGACGAAAGAGAGTAAATCGTTGAGGTTGCGTCTGGCCATGTTCGTTTCCGATCTATTTATAAGTTTTGCTTATAAGGCTATTAAGCATTCATTAGCTAGTTTTGCCGCTGCCTATTGGTAACAATAATGCGATGAATAAGTCAACGCTAAACAACACGCAAAATGCTCACGGCAAAACGTCGCTATTGCTGCTGCTCTTTATCGGGCTGCTGTGCGTCACGCAGTCCGTGATCGCGGATGACAACGAACGGGTAGCTGTACAGGAGACGCTGATAAAAGTTGAGATTGTTGTGAACGGTGAGATCGCGACTGCCACCCTCTATGACTCGCCCACAGGTCGGGATTTTGCATCATTACTTCCCCTCAGTCTGACGCTGCAGGATTACGCCGATATTGAACGCATTAGCGATCTACCGCGCAGGCTTTCCACGGCACAGGCTCCGGAAGGAATGACGCCGGAAGCGGGTGATATAGCTTTTTACGCGCCCTGGGGCAACCTGGCGATTTTTGTCCAGGGTAGACCTTACGCCCGTTCACTGATCCCGGTAGGGAAAATCGATTCAGGACTGCCGGCCCTGCAGCGCCAGGGACCGCTTAGGGTGCAGATCAGGGCCGTAGACTAAGCGGTCACGCGCTCCCAAAACCGCGCTCCCTTTAATTACCAGACTATCCCTCACGTCGTCGTTTCGGTGTCTCTTGCAGGCCTGAAGGCGCAAGGGGAGGGCATCGTATTACCTACAGAAAAGAAAGGCTTAATGCGTAATCAGAAAATTGAAACCAGAAACCAAAACGAAGCAAGTGAAAAACAGCGGGCGCACTGGGGCGGCGTTTTTGCCATGACGCTGTGCGTCTTCGCCCTGATCGCCTCCGAATTTATGCCGGTCAGCCTTCTGACGCCGATGGCGTACTCCCTGAATGTTACCGAAGGCATGGCCGGACAGGGGATCGCCATTTCCGGCGCGTTTGCGGTGATGACTAGCCTGTTTATTTCCAGACTGGCAGGCACGCTTGACCGGAAAATTCTGCTGCTCGGCCTGACGGGCATGATGGCGCTTTCCGGTGCTGTCATCGCGATGGCGCCCAATTACCTGATCTATATGGCAGGCCGCGCCCTGATTGGCATCGTCGTCGGCGGGTTCTGGTCGATGTCGGCGGCGACAGCGATGCGGCTGGTACCGGTGCACCGTGTTCCGTTGGCGCTGGCTATTTTCAATAGCGGCAACGCGCTGGCAACCGTCGTGGCTGCCCCCTTGGGCAGTTGGCTGGGTGCGGTCATCGGCTGGCGGGGAGCCTTCTTCTGCCTGTTACCTGTCGCCATCCTTGCGTTTATCTGGCAACTGCTCAGCCTACCGTCCATGCCGGTTACCCGCCAGCCAGCTGGGGCCAGCAATATTTTCACGCTGTTTCGCCGCCGGGTGGTGACGCTGGGCATGCTGGGTGTTGGAATTTTCTTTATGGGGCAGTTCACGCTCTTTACCTACATCCGGCCTTTCCTTGAGGCGGTCACGAAGGTAGATGCCTCTGCGGTGACCCTCATCCTGCTGGTCATCGGTATGGCCGGTTTCATCGGCACCACGCTAATTGGCCGGGTATTGAAGCGTGGATTCTACCCAACCCTGATGGCGATTCCCGTGCTGATGGCGATTGTCGCGCTAGCCCTGATCGCGTTTGGCAGCCAGGCGGCCATCGTGACGGCGTTGCTCGGACTGTGGGGGTTGATTTCAACCGCCGCGCCCGTGGGATGGTGGGCATGGGTTCCACGCACGTTTCCTCAGAATGCTGAAGCGGGCGGCGGGCTGATGGTGGCGATGGTGCAACTGTCTATTGCGCTGGGATCTACCGTGGGGGGCCTGCTGTTCGACCATCATGGCTACCAGAGCACCTTCCTGGCCAGCGCCGCGATGTTGATCATTGCAACCGTACTGATTTTTCTGACCTCACGTGCAGATGCATCTGCACGTGACCATTCATAATACTAATCCTGATAAGGAAACCATCATGAATAAATTTACGTTAGCGCTGGGGCTGTTCATCAGTGCATTTGCCACCTCTGCGGCAGATATGTCCAGAGGTGCTGACAACTTTTATAAAAGCGATAAGGTGACGCAGCAAAAAGTGACCTTTAAAAACCAGTATCAGATGAACGTGGTCGGCAATCTGTTTATCCCGAAAACGATGAATCAGAACGCTAAAAACCCAGCGATTGTCGTTGGCCATCCAATGGGCGCGGTCAAGGAACAAAGCGCAAACCTGTATGCGCAGAAGCTGGCGGAGCAGGGGTTTGTCACGCTGGCGATTGATCTCTCGTTCTGGGGAGAAAGCGAAGGTAAACCGGGGCACCTGATTTCACCGGAAATCTACACGGATGACTTCAGTGCGGCGGTTGATTATCTCAGTACACAGCCGTTTGTCGATCCAGAAAACATCGGCGTGCTGGGTATCTGCGGCAGCGGAAGCTTTGTTATCAGCGCCGCGAAAATCGACCCGCGGATGAAAGCCATCGCCACCGTCAGCATGTATGACATGGGAGCCGCGTTCCGTAATGGCCTTAACCATTCCCAGACGCTGGAACAACGCAAGGCGTTTATCCAGTCTGCCATTGAGCAGCGTTTTGCCGAGTTCAAAGGGGGAGATACCGCGTATATTCCGGGCACCGTGAATAAACTGGAGGCTTCCACGCCGGAGATTCAGCGCGAGTTCTTTGATTTCTACCGCACCGAACGCGGCGGCTACACTCCGCAGGCCGAGAAAGAAGAACTGACGACAAAACCAATGCTGAGCAGTATCGGTAAGTTTATGAACTTCTACCCGTTCAACGATATTGAAACCATTTCACCGCGTCCGATGCTCTTTATTACCGGCGATCGGGCCCATTCAAAAGAGTTCAGCGAGGACGCCTTCAAACGTGCCGGTCAGCCTAAAGAGCTGTATGTCGTTCCGGGGGCAGGACACGTCGATTTGTATGACCGCACGGACGTGATCCCCTTCGACAAACTGGCCGACTTTTTCCGTAGCAACCTGAAATAACGCACTCGGTCAAGAACCAGGCGAGTTGAGGGAACCGATGGGTTCCCTTTTTTGCGTGTACGGCAGTCTTACTCGCTGACCAGCCAGAATTCCGCCTCATCAAACATTTCTGTGACTACTCTGCTTATCTGCTCTTTCTCATGTTTGCTGGCATCAGTGTTGATGGCGGGCAGCGTCATCATGGGTTTGACGCGGACTTCCGCGTCAGGAAATACGCTGTGCACTCTTTTGCTCAACTCTGCCAGGATTATCTCTTTCGCGCCGGGCAAACCTTCAAAATTCCGTTTGTCGTAGACGAGTTCCACAAACATGCTTTTACTCCAGTTAACTGTATATAAAAACAGTATATAAACCGTCTGCGTTAGCAGTGTCAATTTTATTTCGCAATAAAAAACCCCGGCAGGCGGGGTTTCAATCACGAGGAGTATGCCAGGGCAGGCTACAATGCTTTACCGCTGATCTTTTCCAGAATGGCGTCAGGCTTTGCGCTACCCAGAATCACTTTCGGTGGGTTATCCAGCACGATCATCGTAGGCGTTAGCTGGATGCCCAGTCGTTCAGCCAGCGCAGACTGTTTGACGACTTCATCCGAACAGCTGGCGCTGGTGTCATTATTGGGCAGAAACCCTGCCATGGCCCCTTGCAGGCTCTTTTGACGATCGTCTGAGCACCAGACGCGACCCATATCTTCAATCACGGAATCGCGAATAGAAGGGGGAGCAACGGTCAGAAACGACATGGTTAGCCCGGCATCGTTGTAACTCTTAATGTTCTTGACGACCTGAGAACAGAAAGAGCATTGGTTGTCGATGAACACCAGAACCTTGTGTTTTTCATCGGCGGCGGTGAATGTCACCGGGGTTAATTCAGGCAGAGTACGGTCGAGATCCTTTAATGCTTCTGCGGTACTGTCATCGGTGCTGGCCGGGGCATCAGCGGAAAAAACGTTAAAACTCATCGCCCAGACAACTGGCAGGGCAATCAGCGGAATCACTTTCACGGTATACCTCATTGGATAATGCTCAGGATCGTCAACGGCATCTACGGATGATGTTTTTAGCATCAACTGTAAAACGCTGTGACTGTAGCCGATCGTCACGGACGCGATCAATGTTTATTTTTTGTACAAAATGCATCAAAAGGGGAAGGCGTTCTGCAATCTGGAATCGACGCGAACATTACGGGTATAATCTTGCAAAATTTATCAATGAGTTTAGAGCGAAGATGACAAAACTGACCTTACAAGAGCAGATGCTAAAAGCGGGGCTGGTCACCAGTAAAAAAATGGCTAAGGTCCAGCGCACGGCGAAAAAGTCGCGCGTTCAGGCCCGCGAAGCGCGAGAAGCGGTAGAGGAAAACAAAAAAGCGCAGCTTGAGCGCGATAAGCAGCTGAGTGAGCAGCAGAAACAGGCGACGCTGTCGAAAGAGTACAAAGCGCAGGTCAAACAGCTGATCGAGATGAACCGCATCACCGTTGCCCGAGGCGATATCAACTTTAACTTTACCGACAATAACGTGATCAAAAAGATGGCGGTGGATAAGCTGACGCAAACACAGCTGATCAACGGTCGTCTGGCCATTGCGCGGCTGGCGACTAACGCCGCGGGTGAAAGTGAATACGCCATTATTCCGGCGGTTGTGGCGGAGAAAATTGCGCAGCGTGATGCCACCAGCATCGTTCTGCACAGTGCGCTCAGTCAGGAAGTACAGGACGAAGACGATCCGTACGCTGATTTCAAAATCCCTGACGATTTGATGTGGTAATCCACGTCAGATTAGAACGGGCTGGCGCTGTGGGCGTTGATCTTTTCCTGGCTTACGGGATGAACAAAACAGAGTGCGCTGGCATGTAGCATAAGACGTGGCGTTTGTTCGGTTCCAGGCTGTTCGCGGCCACCATACAGGTCGCAACCCAGAATCGGGTAGCCCAACTGCTCGCAGTGAATGCGTAGCTGATGAGTGCGCCCGGTTTCAGGAACAAGTTGAACGCGAGTCAGCGCCAGGCGGTTGTGATAAAAACGGCTCACAACCCGATAACGAGAACGCGCCGGTTTGCCGTTAAGGGCGGAAATGGACATCCGCGGAAAACGCGCGGGGTCTTTAGCAATTGGCGCATCAATCACCCCTTCATCCTCGCTCAGGTGACCGCACAGTAGGGCGCTGTAGGTTTTTATCACTGCTCGTTGGCTAAACTGCTGGCAAAGGGCGGCATTGATGGCCTTATTGCGGGCGATGACCATCAGCCCGGATGTGCCGAAATCCAGGCGATGGACCAGCGTGCAGTCGGGAAATTGCTGAACCAGACGATAGTGTACGGAATCGAGGTTCTGCGGATTTTTCCCCGAGAGGCTGAGCAACCCGCTGGGCTTATTGATAATCAGCAGATGCGCGTCCTGATGAAGTATCTCTATTTGCTCATGGCAAGGTGGGGCAATAAAGGTATCGAGAATGGTAGACATCTGGCTGCACGGCTGGAGAGTGGGTGCGGATGATACCCAATTTTTCGCCAACAGGCGAATCCGACGAGGTCGCACGGTGGAAATTTATCATCCACACTTAAGCCAAAGACATAGTCTGCGCGGGCATTGTGCATTACACTGCGCGCTGCAAAAATTGAGTTGATAAACGATTAACCAGGCGGTAACGGCGATGAATGGAACAATCACAACGTGGTTTAAAGATAAAGGTTTTGGATTTATCAAAGATGAAAATGGCGACAATCGCTATTTTCATGTGATTAAGGTTGCCAACCCTGAGCTGATTAAAAAAGATGCGGCGGTAACTTTTGAACCCACGACCAATAACAAAGGGCTGTCAGCCTATGCGGTGAAGGTGATCCCGGATAGCAAGTACATCTATATCGCGGGCGAGAAGATCAAGCTGACGTCAATCAAGTCTTTCCTGGTCTACAGCGAAGAAGTTCCTGCTGAGACCCGCATTGATAAAGAAAATGCGGTGTTGTCGGTAGGGTTGCTGATGAACAGCATCAAGCCAAAATCCGACGCGAAGCCGGGTGAAATGCGTACGTTGAAAAAGCTGGCTATCACCACCTTCCAGGGCACTACGTTGATCTTCTCGGAAGATGAGATTGATATAGAAGATACGGTAAAAATGTTGAAAGTCTGATCGCGCTACGCGATAAAAGAGGGAGATAGCCTTAATGGTGAATCTCCCTTTTTTATTGGCGCTTAATTACGTAGGG
>NZ_JANEWH010000112.1:0-15208 GCF_028069715.1 Kluyvera sp. Awk 3
CCTTAGCAGACTTGGTAATTATATCTTTTATTTTATCTCTTGACTCATTTAGCAACTCCATATCAGCAGGTAACTGCTCAGCCGTGTTATATGCGTGTTCAATCCGTTCTACCATAACAGATAGTGATTCCATACGGGGTTCAACACTTTTTAATCTGGCTTCCAAGGATCTTATTTTTCCAACTGCCTTTTGAAGATCTGCTGCATGGTTCCTGTTTAGTATTTTTTCTAATTCTGTCCTAAGACAGTCGAGTGTGATTAAATATGGAGGGATACCTGCTGCAGGATTTCCAACTAAATTAGGAACTGTGGAATTAGAGAGGAACTCTAATCTCTTTTTGAAATTAGAGAAGAAATCGTTATGATCCTCAAAGAACTCTCCATCCACGCTATCGATTAGCGAAATTGTAGCCTGGGCCTTATCAATTAGTTCACTTTTAGTGATCCCAGGAAAAGTCCAATTACCATGTAAGGTGCTAAATGGCTCATTGTTGACAATCGTTGTATTCAACTTAGATATGATACTTTCAAGTTCAACTTTTAATTCGGACAATATTGCATTCATATTAACCGCCTAGAGGAAATTTCAAAAAAGATTTAGTTATCAATTAAACTGCCACATTCAATTTAGCCATTTTTAGATGATTTTACAATAGATTAAAGATTGAGTGTATTGGTCGTGCTCTTGGTTATTCTACGATTGAATCGCCACGGATAACCTAGACGACTTCTGAGTCGTTGATAATATAGGTTTTCATATTCAACTGGTGGCATCTGCTCGCTCGAACCATGCCGACGCTTACTGTTATAAAACATTTCGATGTAATCAAAAATATCGCTTCTGGCTTCGTCTCTAGTTCCGTAGATCTTTTTCTTAATCCGTTCGCGCTTCAGTAGCTGGAAAAAGCTTTCCGCAACCGCATTGTCGTGGCAGTTTCCGCGACGGCTCATGCTGCCTTCCAGACCGTGTGATTTCAGGAACGACTGCCACTCATGGCTGGTGTACTGACTGCCCTGATCAGAGTGAACCAGTACCTGCTTTTGAGGATTACGCCTCCACACCGCCATAAGTAATGCGTTCAGGACAATCTCTTTTGTCATTCGGGGTTGCATTGACCAGCCGATAACTTTTCGGGAGAACAGGTCAACCACCACGGCCAGATACAACCAGCCTTCGTGGGTTCGGATGTAGGTTATGTCCGTAACCCAACGTTCATCCGGTGCTTCCGGGTTGAACTGCCGCTGGAGCTTGTTGGGCGTCACAATACTGGCTTCACCTTTACGCGCCCGTGGACTTCGGTATCCGACCTGAGCCTTTATCCCCACACGTTGCATCAACCGCCAGACTTTGTTTACACCGCATTGTTGCCCGGAATCCCGCAGATCGAGATAGATCTTGCGATAGCCATAAACACAGCCCGACTCCAGCCAGAACTGCTTAATATGTCCCGTCAGCTTCAGGTCAGCATGAAACCGTCGTGAATGTGGCTGCTTAAGCCAGGCGTAAAACCCACTCGGATGCACATCCAGCACCTGGCAGAGCAGGCGGACAGGCCAGCAACGATTGTTGTCACGGATAAAGGCGTACCTCAGTCGGACAGCTTTGCGAAGTACGCCGCGGCTTTTTTTAATATATCCCGTTCGTCAGTAACCCGCTTTAACTCCTTCTGGAGTCGGCGGATCTCGGCCTGAGCATCTGACTGTTCATTATTAGTGGAAGAATCCGGACCGTACTTCTTTATCCAGGCGTAAAGGCTGTGGGTGGTGATATCGAGACGAGTTGCAACGCTGGAAACAGAATGACCACGATCGACAACCTGTTTGACTGCTTCAATTTTAAACTCTTCAGGATAACGCTTACCGCTCATGGGCACCTCTCTTTAAGTCATCTTAAATGACTCTGGGGTGTCTGTTAAACCCGTGGCGATTCACTCATCGTTCCATTCTGCACAAGTGGAATGAAAGGACGGATCTGATTCATGATCACTTCCGCTTGCTTTCGGCTATCAGTACCGAGACTCAGACGCACAAAACTTGTTGAATCATTTAGTCTAAAGTTAGTGTAGTATGTGCGCCCACGAATCATTGTGTGTGACAGCGTGTGTGACATATTGTTTGCCATGTTGTGTACCATGAAATAGTTATATATCAGTGAGTTAAGTTGTTATTGGTGCTAACTCGTTGTTTTTGAAAGTATACCAGACGCCTGTGAAGGCGACACCTGAAGGAAGCTCTATGAGCGATAAAAGCGAAAAACTGCAAAAAGTGCTGGCTCGTGCTGGCCATGGCTCCCGTCGTGAAATTGAAACGATTATTGAAGCGGGCCGCGTGAGCGTCGATGGCAAAATTGCCAAGCTGGGCGATCGCGTTGAAGTGATCCCGGGCCTCAAAATTCGTATCGACGGCCATCTGATCTCCGTGAAAGAATCTGTCGAACAGATTTGCCGTGTTCTGGCCTATTACAAACCGGAAGGCGAACTCTGTACTCGCAACGACCCGGAAGGGCGTCCGACCGTGTTTGATCGTCTGCCGAAACTGCGCGGCGCGCGCTGGATTGCTGTTGGCCGTCTGGACGTGAACACCTGCGGTCTGCTGCTGTTTACCACCGACGGTGAACTGGCGAACCGCCTGATGCACCCAAGTCGTGAAGTTGAGCGTGAGTACGCGGTGCGTGTCTTTGGCGAAGTGGACGACAACAAAGTGCGTCAGCTTTCTCGTGGCGTGCAGTTGGAAGATGGCCCGGCAGCGTTCAAAACCATTAAATTCAGCGGTGGCGAAGGCATCAACCAGTGGTACAACGTGACCCTGACTGAAGGCCGTAACCGCGAAGTCCGTCGTCTGTGGGAAGCGGTGGGTGTGCAGGTCAGCCGCCTGATCCGCGTTCGCTATGGCGATATTCCTCTGCCGAAAGGCCTGCCGCGCGGCGGCTGGACCGAGCTGGACCTGGCGCAAACCAACTACCTGCGTGAGCTGGTTGAGCTGCCGCCGGAAACCTCGTCAAAAGTGGCGGTGGAAAAAGACAGACGCCGCATGAAGGCGAATCAGATTCGTCGCGCCGTGAAGCGTCACACGACCACCGGCAATAATGCGAATAACGGCAACCGCCGTTCCAGCACGCGTAATAACCCGAAAGGGTAAGCACCTGTGTTCCGGCGGGCCACCGCCGGAACTTTATTCCCGCATTTCTCTTCTCCTGTGATTCTATTCACACTTCTGTATAAAGACAAAAAACAGGAATTCCCCAGACAAAGAACGCAAAGTGATAAAATAGCGCCCGCCATATACTGACGCCACAGATTACTCAAACAGGTAGCCCGAAATGGAAACAACGAAAAAACTCTCGGCAAGCTATGTGGTTATCGGCGTTAAAGAAAAGATAGGCTATGGCTTTGGCGATTTTGCCTCTAATTTATCCTTCGGTTTCGTTTCGCTTTTTTTATTATTTTTTTATACCAATATCTTCGGCATCAGCGCGGTCCAGGCAAGCCTGATCTTTGTTATTGCACGGGTGGTGGATGCCATCTTTAATATTCTGATTGGCTTTGCTATTGATAAAACCCACAGTCGTTACGGCAAACTCCGTCCGTGGTTATTATACGGCTCGATTCCGCTTGGGCTGCTGACGGTACTGTGCTTCCTGCCGTTGGGCGGCGAAGCAAAATTCTGGTTTGCGCTGTGTTCTTATACTATTTATTGTCTGGCCTACACGGCGGTAAACACCCCGTATTCGGCGATGACCAACCGCTTAACCCAGCATGAGGCTTCGCGTTCGTCGCTGTCGGTGTATCGCTTTGTGCTGGCTATCGTCGGCTATCTGATTGTTTCGACCACCGCGGATATCCTGATTTCACCGTTCGATGACAAACAGATGGGCTATGTTTTTGCCGTCTCCTGTTTTGCGTTGCTGGCGACCTTCTTGTTCCTCGCCTGTTTTGGCATGACCAAAGAGCGCGTGGGAGAAGAGGAAGATTCGCCTGCGCCGACCCTAAAAGAAATGTTCCGCGCCGTGATGGGCAATGGCCCTTTGATTAACCTGTCGCTGTTTACCGTCTTCTTTTATATTGCCTATACCGTGTGGATGGCGATCGCCATTTACTTTATTAAATACATCATTGGCAATGAAGGATTTACCTCTTCGTTCTTTATGATTCAGTCGGCCGCTTATATTTTAGGGACGGTCGTTTCTGAGAAAATCATCGCCATGATGGGGAAAAAGAAAATGACCCTGCTGGCGCTATTGATTGGCGTGCTGGGCGTCCTGATGCAGTATTTCGTAGCCGGGGATAATATCTGGTTAATTATGACCGGGGTGTGCCTGTTCAGTATTACCTTAGGCATGGGATTCGTCGCCATGTGGTCAATGATTGCGGATACCGTGGAATATGCGGAATGGCATCATGGCGTGCGTACCGAAGGCGCGATATACGGCTTCTTCAACTTTATCACCAAAATTGCAATGGCGATCGGCGGCGGTTGTGCCGGGTGGATGCTGGATTATTACCACTATGATGCCGCCAGCATTAGCGCCAGCGCGCTAAGCGGTATCAATATCCTGATGACGCTGTTCCCCGGCGCCATGTTCGCGATAAGCGCTATTTTTGTCGCCAGCTACTCGCTCGATGAAAAAACCTACCGCGATATCGTTCAGAAAATCAGTCTGCGCAAGCAGAACGCGCTTTAACCTCAGGGAGTCGAGACATGAATCGTGATTTTAAAACCCTTATCGCCGCGATGAGCGCCGAAGAAAAAGTGGCGCTGCTTACCGGTAGCGGCCTGTGGCGCACGGCCAGCCTGCCGCAGCACGGTATTGACGATATCGTCATGACCGACGGTACCTACGGCGTGCGTTACAGCAGCGCGCAGATAGACGGTGGCGAAAAATGGAGCATGGACGATTTTATCTCCGTGATCACCCAAACCGCAGACCAGGCTAACGCTGAAGAGTCGGCGGCGAAAGGGGGCAGTGAAGCTTTGTTCAGTACCTCGCTGCCAGCCACCTGTTTCCCGAACGGCTCGAGTCTCGCCTGTAGCTGGGATATCGATCTGGTTTATCAAATGGGCCAGGCGCTGGGGCGCGAGTGCCAGCATATGGGCGTTGGGATATTGTTGGGGCCGGGTATCAACATTCGCCGCACGCCGCTGGCCGGCCGTGGTTATGAATACTACGCCGAAGATCCGGTCGTCAGCGGCGATATCGCGGCGGCGTTAATTAACGGCCTGCAGGATGAAGGCGTCGGTGCTAGTTTGAAGCACTTCGCCGCCAACAACTCGGAGTACCGTCGTACGGAAATGGACTCCATTATCGAAGAGCGCGCGCTGCGTGAAATCTATCTTGCAGGGTTCCAGCGGGCGATCGCGAAGTCACAGCCGTGGACGGTAATGTCCTCCTACAACCGCCTGAATGGGGTGCAAACGTCGCAGGACCCGTTCCTGTTGACCCAGGTGCTGCGCGACGAGTGGGGCTACCAGGGGGTGGTGATGTCCGACTGGTACGGGGTGAAGGATCGTCCCGCATCGCTGCTGGCGGGTAACGATCTGGCGATGCCGGAGACCCGACGCGATAAACAGACGCTGCTGGCGGCGATTGAATCCGGCGAAGTGCCAATGCCGGTGGTGGATCGTGCCTGCCAGCGAATGCTGGAACTGCTGGATAAAGTGCAGCGCCACCGCCGCCCGAATGCACAGGCCGATTTCCCGGCGCATCATGCGCTTTCGCAGCAGTTGGCGGCGGAATCCATTGTATTATTGAAAAATGACGACGGGTTACTGCCGCTGCGTCCGGAGAAAACGCCGCGTATTGCGGTGTTGGGTAAGCCGGCGCAGGAGCCGGTGATTCAGGGCTCCGGCTGTGCAACCACGGTACCGTATCTGCTTGACCGTCCGTTGGACGAAATTTTCGACCTTGCGGGTGATGATTTCAGCGTGCGCTGGGCGATTGGCGCGCCTGACGATCTACGCGATGACGAAGCGGCGCTGGTACAGGCAAAAGCAGTGGCACAGGAAGCCGACGTGGCGGTGATCTTCGTCAGTACCGCAGTGGGTGAGGATGGCGAAAACGGTGACCGGCAGGATCTCAATATTCTGGCCGTCCATGAGCGTCTGATTCGCGAGGTGGCCTCAGTGCAGCCAAATGTCGTGGTGGTACTGGCTAATAGCGATGCGGTCGTGATGCCGTGGCTGGGCGGCTGTAAAGCGCTGCTGGAGACCTTCTTTGCCGGGCAGGGCATGGGACGCGCGGTGGCGGAAATCTTGTTCGGGCTGCGCAACCCCTGCGGCAAGCTGACGGTGACGGTACCCAATACGCTGGAAGAGACCCCGGCCTGGCTACAATATCCGGGGGAAAACCTGCGTCACCATTATAGTGAGGGATTGTTTGTCGGCTATCGTTACTACGATAAACGTCGCCTGAACCCGCTGTTCCCGTTCGGTTTTGGCTTAAGCTATACGCAATTCGCCTATGATAACCTGTCGCTTTCGACGACGCATGCCGGGGCAGATGATACGCTTACCGTCACCTTTGATTTACGCAACGTAGGGGCGTATGACGGTAAAGAGGTCGTTCAACTGTATGTTTCCGCACCAAAAGGCGAGCTGATTCGTGAAGTGCGTGCCTTAAAGGGCTTTACTAAAGTCGCATTGGCCGCCGGGGAAACCCGCCGTGTCAGCCTGCAACTGCCGATCGCCGAGCTTGCCTGCTATCATCCGGGTCTGGCCGATTGGGTTATTACGCCAGGGGAATGGCAGCTTCATGTGGGGGCGTCCTCCCGCGATCTGCCGTTGAGCGCGACGTTTGAGGTTGATTGCCCGCCGCGCTACGTGCCGCTCCGCGATGATAACTCGTTGCAACAGCTGATTCAGCAGCCGGAAGCCTTTGCCCGGGTCGTACAGTTGATTGCCGGGAAAAGCCAGATGCCTGCGGAACAGGTACGAGAAAAGCTGATTCGCCTGGCGCCCGATCTGTTCTGCGGTCTGCTGATCGCGCTGACCGAGTTTCTGGCGCTGGACATCGAGCGTGATGAACTGAACGCGGTGTTGGCCGGAACAGACTAACCGCTAATAACAGGAGAAGGCGCGTGTTTCCTTTTTCAGTAACGCATCCTCGCCCGGCCGCCCATACCGGGCGGCAGACGGCCAGCGGCTACGAGCTGATAGCCTTTGACGCGGAGAAACTCAACGTTTTTGCGGCGGAGGTTCGCTACTGCGAGCCGCACTGGCACCCGGCACCGGAGCTTATCACCGTGCTGCACGGGCGGTTTTCGCTGGCGGTGGGGCAGCAAAGCGTAGCGCTTCATGCGGGGGAGATGCTGTATATCAATGCCGAAGAGGTACACGCGCTCAGCGCGGAAGAAGACGGCAGCCAACTGGTGACCGTGCAGTTTTCACCGGGACTGTTTGATGAACTGCACCCGGCGCCATTGCTGAACTGGCGAACGCATCGCCATGCCATGACGCCAGCCGACAGCGCCGTTTACCCCCGGCTACAGTCGTTGCTGGCGCGGATTATCGACAACGATGCGCCGTTTCAGCGCTTTGCGGCTATCTATCTGCTGCTGGACGCGCTGGTGGCAGCCGGGCAACCGACTCAGCTGGCTGAAAGTACGCTGCGGGAAGACGCGATGATTAAAGAGGGGATTGATTACATTAATCAGCACTTCGACCAGCCGCTGACCTTGAGCGATGTTGCCGAGCATAGCGGCATGAGTTACTCGTACTTTTCCCGGCTGTTTAAAAAGGTCAGTCGACACAATTTCAAAGAATATCTGACGCTGGTGCGGCTGAACAAAGCCCGCACCTTGCTACGTGACACCCGCACGCCGATCACCGACATCAGCCACAGCTGTGGTTTTCAGGAACATAAGGCGCTGATTGCCGCCTTTAATAAGTACTGTGGGCTGACGCCAACCGAGTACCGTAAACGCTTTATTTCGCGACAGAATTTAGCGGAAAGTACGCTGGCACAGGGCGAAGATTGCCTGTGCCTGCCGCTCAACGCCGCGCTGCTCGACAGGCTAACGCAGCTTAGTAATCAATCCCAATCTGCGCCTTAATCCCGGCTTCAAACGCATGCTTGACGGGCCGCAGCTCGCTGACGGTATCGGCGTAGTCGAGGATATCGCGGTGGCAACCGCGGCCAGTGATGATCACCGTTTGATGCTGCGGTCGCGCTTTCAGCGCTGTTAAGACTTCTTCCAGCGGCAGATAGTCATAGGCCACCATGTAGGTCAACTCGTCGAGTACGACCATATCCAGCGTCTCATCGGCCAGCATCCGTTTGGCGTGCTGCCATACGGCGAGGCAGGCTTCCGTGTCGCTTTCGCGGTTCTGAGTGTCCCAGGTAAACCCGGTGGCCATCACCTGAAACTCAACGCCCAGCGGTTCGAGCAGGTTACGTTCACCGTTCGGCCAGGTGCCTTTAATAAACTGAATCACCCCGACGTTATGGCCGTGGCCGACCGCACGGGTGGCGGTACCAAAGGCGGCGGTCGTTTTGCCTTTCCCGTTGCCGGTAAACACAATCACGATCCCTCGTGTGTCCTGGGCGGCGGCGACACGGGCCGCGACGCGCTCTTTCACGCGTTGCTGGCGTTCGCGGTAACGTTCATCACTCATTGGGCAATTCCTGGTTTACGCCCGGGTTGGGCATCAAAAGTCATACCGGTTTTCCGCCGGCTATCATCGCCCATCAGCCACAGATACAGTGGCATGATATCGGCAGGGGTTTTGAGCTTCAGCGCATCTTCCGTCGGGAAGGCGCTGGCGCGCATTTTGGTTCGCGTGCCGCCGGGGTTAATACAGTTGACGCGCAACTGCCCCTGATACTCTTCGGCCAGCACCTGCATCATGCCTTCGGTGGCAAATTTCGACACCGCATAGGCCCCCCAGTTTGCACGCCCCTGACGGCCCACGCTGGAGGAGGTGAAGACCAGCGAACCGGCATCCGATTGCAGCAGCAACGGCAGCAGCGCCTGGGTCAACATAAAGGTGCCGTTGACGTTAACCTGCATCACCTGCTGCCAGACCTGCGGATCCTGCTCGCTCATGGGGACCACGTCCCCCAACAGTCCGGCGTTATGCAACACGCCATCAAGACGCGGGTAGTGCAGGCCGATTTGCTGCGCGACCTGCTGGCAGGCTTGTGGGGTACAGGTTAGCAGATCCAGCGTATACCAACGGACCGGTAATTCACTGATATTGCTGATTTCTTGCGCAACTGAACGTAATTTTTCGTCACTACGACCTAATAAAATGACGCTGGCGCCATAGCGCGCGTAGGTGATAGCGGCTTCTCGCCCGATACCGTCGCTGGCTCCGGTGACCAGGATGATACGATTCTGCAACAAGTCGAGCTGGGGTTGATAGTGCACGGTAGCTCCTCTATGGCCTTTAGCGGCCATATTTTATGTACTTTTCATCGCTTTTGGGCTTTATGCCTGAATCTCTTCGCTATTTCAATCGGCGCACCGGAGAGACAACGTCTAATTAACAATTTGCAATGATTTCATTTGCAAAAAAATCATCTGGAAGCGGCCTCGAGGGCTGATACTCCAGTCGAGACGTACCGGACGCGGTGTTGTACACTGAGCGACAGATTATGTGATTTTTGTACAAGGTGGATGTGTGGAATTACTTTTTCAATATGGTCTATTTCTCGCGAAGATCGTGACGGTTGTCGTCGCTATTGCCGTCATTGCCGTGCTGATTGTCAATCTGACGTCGCGCAAGCGGCAGCGCGGTGAACTACGGATCACCAACTTAAGCGAGCAGCACAAGGACATGCAGGAAGATTTAGCCGTGGCGCTGCTCGACGGGCCGCAGCAGAAGCTGTGGCATAAAGCGCAAAAGAAAAAACTGAAGCAAGAAGCAAAGGCGGCAAAGGCCAAAGCGAAGCAGGGCGAAAGCGCCGTCTCCGGCAAACCGCGCGCGTGGGTGCTGGATTTTAAAGGCAGCATGGATGCCCACGAAGTTGCCTCGTTGCGGGAAGAGATTACCGCCGTGCTCACGGTCGCCACACCGCAGGATCAGGTGGTGCTGCGTCTTGAGAGCCCCGGCGGCGTGGTGCACGGTTACGGGCTGGCGGCCTCCCAGCTGCAGCGTATTCGCGATAAGCAGATCCCGCTGACGGTCGCAGTCGATAAAGTCGCGGCCAGCGGCGGCTACATGATGGCCTGCGTGGCGAATAAAATCGTCGCGGCGCCGTTCGCTATTCTCGGTTCGATTGGCGTGGTCGCGCAGATCCCAAACCTCAACCGTTTCCTGAAAAATAAAGATATCGACGTTGAGCTGCACACCGCGGGTCAGTACAAACGTACGTTGACGCTGCTGGGCGAAAACACCGACGAAGGGCGACAGAAATTCCGCGAAGAGCTGAACGAAACTCATCATCTGTTTAAAGATTTTGTGAAGACCATGCGTCCGACGCTGGATATCGAACAGGTCGCGACCGGTGAGCACTGGTATGGCTCGCAAGCGCAGGAAAAAGGGCTGGTTGATGAAGTGGGTACCAGCGATGAACTGCTGCTGGGGCTGATGGCCGATCACGAAGTGGTCAACGTTCGCTACACGCAACGTAAGAAAATGATGGACCGCTTTACCGGCAGCGCCGCGGAAAGCGCGGATCGTCTGATGATGCGCTGGTGGCAGCGCGGGCAAAAACCGATGCTTTAAGCCATCAGGCCTCAAAATAATCACGCCCGGTAAACGTTGTTTACCGGGCGTTTTCTTTTGCTCAGGCGACAGCCTTAAGCTCAGTCAACCAGGTGATATTTTTCAGACAGCTCGTGGGCGAGATACTTGAACATATTAAACACCGCCGTGCTTTTCGGCGTAGGCAGGCCCTGTTCATCCAGGAAGTACTCGCCGCTGAAGACCAGCACGCCGTTGCGTTGCTCAACGCCGGTAGCTTCAATGCCGGCTAAAGTATCTTCGTGTTCGCGAATAAGGCGGTTGGCTTCAATCAGCAGCGTCTGGCGATCGATAGGTTGGCTATTATTTGACATATTCAACTCCTCAAAATTCTCGCGCTAGTTTACGCCGGGCGCCCGTCGTGGGCAAATATTCCCGACGTTTACCAGGGGTAACGATTTTACCGCAGAGTTGGCATGATTGGTGTTTGCATGCTAATAAAGTTGCGTAACGAATTTTATCAGGTACAGTGTGACGCTTTCGGCAATCTGGCAACAGATTTGCTTGACATTCGACCGAATATTCTTCGTGCTATAGCTCCTGACGAAAAAAAGTCTGTGAACTCAGCCATCTGCGTGCTTACATCAAAAGCCGGTCAGTAAAGGGTTGATATCCATTGGCGTTGCCGCAACATACAAGGCTTGTCGCCAGTGGAACGTGGAACATGTGCGATGTATTCCTGGAAGAATCAAATTAGGTAAAGGTGAATATGGGTAAAGCTCTCGTTATCGTTGAGTCCCCGGCAAAAGCCAAAACGATCAATAAGTATCTGGGTAATGACTACGTGGTTAAGTCCAGCGTGGGTCACATCCGCGATTTGCCGACAAGTGGCTCAGCCGCCAAAAAGAGCGCTGACTCTACCTCCACCAAAACGGCCAAAAAGCCTAAAAAGGATGAACGAGGCGCGCTGGTTAACCGCATGGGCGTCGACCCATGGCATGACTGGGCGGCACACTATGAAGTGCTGCCAGGCAAAGAAAAGGTAGTTTCGGAACTCAAACAGCTGGCGGAAAAAGCCGACCACATCTATCTCGCAACCGACCTTGACCGCGAAGGGGAGGCCATTGCATGGCACCTGCGGGAAGTGATCGGCGGTGATGAAACGCGCTATAGCCGCGTGGTGTTTAACGAAATTACCAAGAATGCGATTCGCCAGGCGTTTGAAAAGCCGGGCGAACTGAATATTGATCGTGTTAACGCTCAGCAGGCGCGTCGCTTTATGGACCGCGTCGTGGGGTACATGGTTTCGCCGCTGCTGTGGAAAAAAATCGCTCGCGGTTTGTCTGCAGGTCGCGTGCAGTCCGTTGCCGTGCGTCTGGTGGTTGAGCGTGAGCGTGAAATCAAAGCCTTCGTTCCAGAAGAATTCTGGGAAGTTGACGCGAATACCACTACGCCTGGCGGCGATGCTCTGGCGCTGGAAGTCACCCATCAGGGCGACAAGCCGTTCCGTCCGGTTAACCGCGACGAAACCATGGCGGCGGTCAGCCTGTTGGAAAAAGCCAGCTACAGCGTGCTGGAGCGTGAAGATAAGCCGACCAGCAGCAAGCCGGGCGCGCCGTTCATTACTTCAACGTTGCAGCAGGCTGCCAGCACGCGTCTGGGCTTCGGTGTGAAGAAAACCATGATGATGGCGCAGCGTCTGTATGAAGCGGGCTACATCACCTATATGCGTACCGACTCCACCAACCTGAGTCAGGACGCGGTGAACATGGTTCGCGGCTATATTAGCGATAATTTTGGCAAGAAATACCTGCCGGAAAATCCGAATCAGTACACCAGCAAAGAGAACTCGCAGGAAGCGCACGAAGCGATTCGTCCTTCCGACGTTGCCGTTCAGGCGGAAGCGTTAAAAGATATGGAAGCGGACGCACAGAAGCTGTACCAGCTGATCTGGCGCCAGTTCGTAGCCTGTCAGATGACGCCGGCGCAGTACGACTCCACCACGTTGACCGTGAAAGCGGGCGACTTCAAGCTCAAAGCGCGCGGTCGTACCCTGCGCTTTGACGGCTGGACTAAAGTGATGCCAGCGCTGCGCAAAGGCGATGAAGACCGCACGCTGCCGATGGTCAACCAGGGCGACAAGCTCAGCCTGGTTGAACTGACGCCAGCCCAGCACTTCACCAAGCCGCCTGCGCGCTTTAGCGAAGCGTCTCTGGTGAAAGAGCTGGAAAAACGCGGAATTGGCCGTCCGTCGACCTATGCTTCGATTATTTCGACCATTCAGGATCGCGGCTACGTACGCACTGAAAACCGTCGTTTCTATGCCGAAAAAATGGGCGAAATCGTCACCGACCGTCTGGAAGAGAACTTCCGCGATCTGATGAATTACGATTTCACCGCGCAGATGGAAGACCACCTCGACCGCGTGGCGAATCACGAAGCCGAGTGGAAGCAGGTTCTGGACCTGTTCTTTGGTGATTTCACCAAGCAGCTGGAAACCGCTGAGAAAGCGCCGGAAGAGGGCGGCATGCAGCCGAACCAGATGGTGCTGACCAGTATCGATTGCCCAACCTGCGGACGCAAAATGGGTATCCGTACCGCCAGCACCGGCGTGTTCCTTGGCTGCTCCGGCTATGCGCTGTCGCCGAAAGAACGCTGCAAGACCACCATTAACCTGGTGCCGGAAAACGAAGTGCTGAACGTGCTTGAAGGCGACGACGCCGAAACCAACGCGCTGCGCGCCAAACGTCGTTGCCAGAAATGCGGCACGGCGATGGACAGCTACCTGATCGATCCGAAGCGTAAACTGCACGTCTGCGGTAACAACCCGACCTGCGACGGCTACGAGATTGAAGAGGGCGAGTTCCGCATCAAAGGCTATGACGGCCCGATCGTTGAGTGTGAGAAATGTGGCTCCGAAATGCACCTGAAAATGGGACGTTTCGGCAAGTACATGGCCTGCACCAACGACGAGTGTAAGAACACGCGTAAAATTCTGCGTAACGGTGAAGTCGCGCCGCCGAAGGAAGATCCGGTGCCGCTGCCGGAGCTGCCGTGCGAGAAGTCTGACGCTTATTTCGTGCTGCGTGACGGCGCTGCCGGGGTATTCCTGGCCGCTAACACTTTCCCGAAATCGCGTGAAACGCGTGCGCCGCTGGTGGAAGAGCTGTACCGCTTCCGCGACCGTCTGCCGGAGAAACTGCGTTATCTGGCCGATGCGCCGCAGCAGGATCCTGCCGGTAATAAAACGATGGTACGTTTCAGCCGTAAGACCAAACAGCAGTACGTCGCCTCTGAAAAAGACGGTAAAGCGACAGGCTGGTCAGCGTTCTTCGTTGACGGTAAATGGGTCGAAGCGAAAAAGTAACGTTCCACGCAAAAACTTCACAAAGGGCCGCATAGCGGCCCTTTTTTATAACCTCGTTATTATTTTTTGTTTCCATCTATACACACTTGCTATAAATGATATAGTGGTTATAGCAGATGCATTTCTTATGATTAAATCGTCTTTATGAGCGCTTTCTGAGTACAGACTGGATACAACCGCATGAAATTACAGCAGCTCCGCTATATCGTTGAGGTGGTCAATCACAACCTTAATGTCTCCTCTACCGCTGAAGGACTTTACACCTCGCAGCCGGGCATCAGTAAGCAGGTCAGAATGCTGGAGGATGAGCTGGGTATTCAGATTTTCGCCCGCAGCGGCAAGCATCTGACGCAGGTCACTCCGGCAGGTCAGGAAATTATCCGTATTGCACGGGAAGTTCTGTCGAAAGTCGACGCCATCAAATCTGTGGCGGGCGAACATACCTGGCCGGATAAAGGCTCGCTGTACGTCGCCACGACTCACACGCAGGCGCGTTACGCCTTACCGGGCGTGATTAAAGGCTTTATTGAACGTTATCCGCGGGTGTCGCTGCATATGCATCAGGGCTCGCCAACCCAGATTGCTGAGGCGGTCTCCAAAGGCAACGCCGACTTCGCCATTGCTACTGAAGCGCTGCACCTGTATGACGATCTGGTGATGCTGCCTTGCTACCACTGGAACCGCTCGATTGTGGTGACGCCGGAGCATCCGCTGGCATCCAAAACGTCGGTAACGATTGAAGAGTTGGCGCAGTATCCGCTGGTAACCTACACCTTTGGCTTTACCGGGCGCTCCGAACTGGACACCGCGTTTAATCGCGCAGGCCTGACGCCGCGTATTGTTTTTACCGCCACCGATGCCGATGTCATTAAAACTTACGTGCGGCTGGGGCTTGGGGTAGGGGTGATTGCCAGCATGGCCGTCGATCCTATCTCCGATCCGGATCTGGTTAAGCTCGACGCAGACGGTATTTTCAGCCACAGCACGACGAAGATTGGCTTCCGCCGCAGCACCTTCTTACGTAGCTACATGTACGATTTCATTCAGCGCTTCGCCCCACATTTGACCCGCGACGTGGTCGACACCGCGGTAGCGCTACGCTCTAATGAAGACATTGAAGCCATGTTCAAAGATATTAAGCTACCGGAAAAGTAATCTTCCATGATTATCCGCCCCCGGGCATCGGGGGCGAAAAGGCTTATATTACCCACCCCAATC
>NZ_JANEWH010000113.1:0-15160 GCF_028069715.1 Kluyvera sp. Awk 3
TATTTAATTCAATACCGTATAATTATTGAGTCAAAAATATGTGTATAAAATTGCAGTGCCAGTTTTCGCTGGTTTTCGGCAATTTGGCCAGGAATGGAAACCATGATGAGTTCTCACAGCAGAAGGCTGTCATTTACCACACCGATCTTTATTAGCTTTGCCGGCATTATTCTGTGTTTTGTCATCATCGCTACGCTAGTTACGATAATTCAACGTAACGATATTATTCGTGATTATCATAGTATTAACCGCAATTTTACCCATAACCTGGCGGTCAATTACACCGAATCTATCCTGCACGAAAACGATTATATTCTGGGCCGTGCTGCAACCTATTTAGCTCGCAACGATGAGCTGAACAGGATCGTAAATATCAATCCAGAGCAAGGGTTGCAATCCATGATGCAGCTTCTGTCGATGATGCCGACGGTCTCATCGCTATCCATCGCGGATACTGAAGGACATTACCTGCGTGCTCCGCAGGCGGTTGAGCGCCAGAACTCGCCGGTTTTCAATGCCACCACCCGCCCCTGGTTTGTGCATCAAGGAGACGTGGGGATCTTCAGCCGCTATACCCAACCTTATACCGACTTTTTTACTCAACAGCAGACCGTTACGTTGGCAAAACCGGTGATCTCAACCGATGGCAAACTGAGGGGAACGCTGGCGTTCCACTTTGATTTAGCTGCCATGAGCCATACCCTGCGCCAGATGAGGCCGCCGGTACAGGGGGAGTTCTTCGTGGTTAACCGCCAGGGGCTGGCGCTGCTGCATCCGGACAGCGGCAAGCTTTTCCAGCCGGTGGTTTCCGAGCAGTTGCTCGGCAGTATGACGGCTGGCGAAGGAGAAGTGTTCGATAAGGCTACCCGGACCTGGTATTACTACTACTCGTTCAGCAACCCCGACTGGTTTGTGATTTATAAAGTCACGGGTCATACGCTCAGCGTGCTGGCGCAGCATGAGAGCATCATCATTTCGTGGGGCTTCGCGCTGGCAGGTCTGATTATCATCACCTTCGGCCTGTATTTACGCCACGCTTCCCGCGGCATCCTGATGAACATCATCAACGCTATCAAGACAGGTGATACCAAGCGCGCGCCGGGCCTTGAGGTGATGTTGCATAAAGCCATTGAAACCAACAAAGAACGCGAGCAAGCCTACGTGCGCCAGGCCACCGTCGATTCACTCACCGGCTGTAAGAACCGCTGGGCCTTTGACACCGACATCACCGCGCTGATGAACGCGCGTCAGTCATTTGCGCTGGCGTTGGTTGATATCGATAACTTTAAATCGATCAACGATACCTGGGGTCATCTCAGCGGCGATATTGTGCTACGCAGCGTGGCGCGCGAAGGGATTGCCATCTTACAGGCGCATGGTCTGTCGCTCTACCGTTACGGCGGCGAGGAGTTTGCGGTCATTTTCCCCGCCGAGCATGTTGCCGAGTCTGCCGCGCTGCTTGAGCTGTGGCGGATGAACGTCGCCAACCGTACGTGGCGTGAGGAAGGTTTGCATGTCACCTTCAGCGCCGGGCTTGGCGAGTGGCATATGGAAACGCTGGATCATCTGGTCTCCAGCGTCGACGAGGCGCTCTACCGTGCTAAACGGCAGGGCAAAAACCGTATCGAGCGAACCTCAGAAGCCTGACGGTTTTGCCCCGTGATAGAAAACCCGCTTTGCGGGTTTTTTTATATCTTCATCGCACGAAAATGTAACCGGTTTCAGTTTTTTGAGACGATCTTTGTGATGGCTTACACACAATCGTCGCAAAGCGGTTGTTGATCGTTTCAGCTCGCGATAAACATGAGTCATCACGGGTCATGAGGGAGCATTATGAAGAATATCGTTTTATGCTGCGCTGCAGGTATGTCCACCAGCATGCTGGTTCAACGTATGAAGGATGCAGCTCAGAAGAAAGGGGTTGAAGTCTCAATTAAAGCCGTACCAGTGGCCGAATTCAAAGCGAACATCAACGAAGCAGATATCGTTCTGCTCGGTCCGCAGGTGAAGTACGAGCAGGCTAAACTGCAGGCTCTGGCAGATCCTCTGGGCAAGAAAGTCGCGGTCATCGATATGATGGACTACGGCATGATGAAAGGCGACGTTGTGCTTGAGAAAGCCCTTAAGTTAATGGAGTGAGAAAGACGTGGAAGATTTAGAATCAATCATCATGGAACTGCTGGTCAACGCCGGTGCCGCACGTAGTTCTGCATTAACCGCATTACAGCTGGCACGCAAAAGCGACTTCGAAGGCGCAGAAAAAGCGATGGAAGAGTCCCGCGAGTTTGTCAAACTGGCTCACGGTATCCAGACTCAGTTGATTGGCATCGACGAAGGCACGGGCAAGCTGCCGGTTAACCTGATTACCGTTCACTCTCAGGATCACCTGATGAACGCGATGGTTATCCAGGACCTGGCAACCGACATGATTGAGCTGTATCGCCGTATTCCACTCGTTAGCTAAGCGCACAACAACGGAATAGAAAAGGCACCCAATTGGGTGCCTTTTGCTTTTGTAAGCCGGATAAGGCGACGCATCCATCCGGGAAAGTGCTCTATGATTACCTGATGTCGCTGCGCTTATCGGGGCTACCGGAACCATAAAAAAGGCCAGTCCGAAGACTGGCCTTTTCAACTTATCGCACTAACGTGAACGATTAGTCGTTATCAGAACCACCCAGACCTGCGTTCAGCAGTTCTGCCAGGCTCGCGGTCGCTTCTTCTGCGCTAACCTGCGGCGCAACAGAAACTTCACCCGCCGCACGGCGACGGATACGATCCTGGTGGTACGCATAACCGGTACCAGCCGGGATCAGACGACCCACGATAACGTTCTCTTTCAGGCCGCGCAGTTCGTCGCGTTTGCCCGCAACGGCTGCTTCGGTCAGCACGCGAGTGGTCTCCTGGAACGATGCCGCGGAGATGAAGGACTCGGTTGCCAGAGACGCTTTGGTGATACCCAGCAGATCGCGGGAGAAGGTTGCACCCACTTTGCCGTTCGCTTCCAGCTCGCGGTTAGCGATCTTGACGCGGGAGTATTCAACCTGCTCGCCTTCCAGGAAGTCGGAGCTACCAGCGCTTTCGATGGTGGCTTTACGCAGCATCTGACGAACGATAACTTCGATGTGTTTATCGTTAATCTTAACGCCCTGCAGACGGTATACGTCCTGCACTTCGTTAACGATGTAACGAGTAACAGCATGTACGCCACGCAGACGCAGGATGTCGTGCGGTGCTTCCGGACCGTCGGAAACCACGTCACCACGTTCTACACGTTCACCTTCGAACACGTTGAGCTGACGCCATTTCGGAATCATCTCTTCGTAAGGTTCGCTACCGTCTACCGGAGTGATAACCAGACGACGTTTGCCTTTGGTTTCTTTACCGAAGGAAATGATGCCGCTGATTTCAGCCAGGATTGCCGGCTCTTTCGGACGACGTGCTTCGAACAGGTCGGCAACGCGCGGCAGACCACCGGTGATGTCCTTGGTACCGCCGGATTCCTGCGGAACACGGGCCAGGGTGTCACCAGAACTGATCTGAACGCCATCATCCAGCTGAACAATCGCTTTACCCGGCAGGAAGTACTGGGCAGGCATATCAGTGCCTGGGATCAGAACGTCGTTGCCCTGAGCATCAACAATTTTCAGTGCCGGACGCAGGTCTTTACCACCCGCAGTACGCTCTGCAGAATCCAGAACCACCAGAGAAGACAGACCGGTCAGCTCGTCGGTCTGACGAGTAATGGTCTGGCCGTCGATCATGTCAGTGAAGCGAACAAAACCGCTTACTTCGGTGATAACCGGCATGGTGTGCGGATCCCAGTTTGCAACGGTTTCGCCGCCGGCAACCTGTTCGCCATCACCTTTCGCCATAACGGAGCCGTAAGGCACTTTATAGCTTTCTTTGGTACGGCCGAATTCGTCGATCAGTTTCAGCTCGGTGTTACGGGAAGTGATAACCAGTTTACCGCTGGAGTTCACAACCGACTTCGCGTTGCTGAGCTTGATGCTACCTTTGTTCTTAACCTGGATGCTGGATTCAGCAGCCGCACGAGATGCCGCACCACCGATGTGGAACGTACGCATCGTCAGCTGTGTACCCGGCTCACCGATGGACTGTGCAGCGATAACGCCGATAGCCTCACCTTTGTTGATGATGTGGCCACGCGCCAGGTCACGACCGTAGCAGTGCGCACATACACCAAAGTCGGTGTCACAGGATACAACGGAGCGAACCTTCACGGAGTCAACGGAGTTAACTTCCAGCAGGTCACACCACTGTTCGTTCAGCAGCGTGTTACGCGGAACCAGAATGTCCGCGGTACCCGGCTTCAGAACGTCTTCAGCAGTCACACGACCCAGTACGCGATCGCGCAGCGGCTCTTTAACGTCACCACCCTCGATAACCGGGGTCATGGTGATGCCTTCCAGGGTGCCACAGTCGTCTTCAGTAACAACCAGGTCCTGTGCAACGTCAACCAGACGACGCGTCAGATAACCGGAGTTCGCTGTTTTCAGTGCGGTATCCGCCAGACCTTTACGCGCACCGTGCGTGGAGATGAAGTACTGGAGTACGTTCAGACCTTCACGGAAGTTCGCGGTGATTGGCGTTTCGATGATGGAGCCATCTGGCTTCGCCATCAGACCACGCATACCTGCCAGCTGACGAATCTGTGCTGCAGAACCACGCGCACCGGAGTCGGCCATCATGTAGATGCTGTTGAAGGAAACCTGCTGCTCTTCTTCGCCGTTACGGTTAATAACGGTTTCAGTTTGCAGGTTGTCCATCATCGCTTTGGATACACGATCGTTCGCCGCGGCCCAGATATCGATAACTTTGTTATAGCGTTCGCCAGCGGTTACCAGACCAGACTGGAACTGTTCCTGAATCTCAGCAACTTCCGCTTCCGCTTCGCTGATGATTTCGTATTTCTTCTCCGGAATCACCATGTCGTCGATACCAACAGACGCACCTGAACGGGCTGCATAGGCAAAGCCGGTGTACATGGTCTGGTCAGCAAAGATAACGGTCGGTTTCAGGCCCAGAATGCGGTAACAGGTGTTCAGCATTTTGGAGATCGCTTTTTTACCCAGCGGCTGGTTCACAATAGAGAACGGCAGACCTTTAGGAACGATCATCCACAGAATGGCACGACCAACGGTAGTGTCTTTCAGTGTGGTTTTTGCTACGAACTCACCGTTCTCGTCTTTTTCGTATTCAGTGATACGAACTTTAACGCGAGCGTGCAGTTCAGCCTGGCCAGAGCGGTACAGACGTTCCGCTTCTTTCGGGCCAGTCAGCACCATGCCTTCGCCTTTGGCGTTGATTTTGTCACGGGTCATGTAGTACAGACCCAATACCACGTCCTGAGACGGAACGATGATTGGCTCACCGTTCGCCGGAGACAGGATGTTGTTGGTAGACATCATCAGTGCACGCGCTTCCAGCTGGGCTTCCAGCGTCAGCGGTACGTGAACAGCCATCTGGTCACCATCGAAGTCGGCGTTATATGCCGCACAAACCAGCGGGTGCAGCTGGATAGCTTTACCTTCGATCAGTACCGGTTCAAAGGCCTGGATACCCAGACGGTGCAGTGTTGGTGCACGGTTCAGCATTACCGGGTGTTCGCGGATAACTTCGTCCAGGATATCCCAAACGACAGCTTCTTCGCGCTCAACCATTTTCTTCGCGGCTTTGATGGTGGTGGCCAGGCCACGCAGTTCCAGTTTGCCGTAGATGAACGGTTTGAACAGCTCCAGTGCCATTTTCTTCGGCAGACCGCACTGATGCAGACGCAGGTATGGACCTACGGTGATTACAGAACGACCGGAGTAGTCAACACGCTTACCGAGCAGGTTCTGACGGAAACGACCCTGCTTACCTTTGATCATGTCGGCCAAAGATTTCAGAGGACGTTTGTTAGAACCGGTGATCGCACGACCGCGACGACCGTTATCCAGCAGGGCGTCGACCGCTTCCTGCAGCATACGTTTTTCGTTGCGTACGATGATGTCCGGCGCAGCCAGATCCAGCAGACGTTTCAGACGGTTGTTACGGTTAATGACGCGACGATACAGATCGTTCAGGTCAGAAGTCGCGAAACGACCACCATCCAGCGGAACCAGCGGACGCAGATCTGGCGGCAGAACCGGCAGAACGGTCAGGATCATCCACTCTGGCTTGTTACCAGACTGTACGAACGCTTCCAGCAGTTTGATACGCTTGGTCAGCTTTTTACGCTTGGTTTCGGAGTTGGTTTCGTTCAGCTCTTCACGCAGAGTTTCACACTCTTGCTCCAGATCCATGCTCTTCAGCAGGGCCTGGATAGCTTCCGCACCCATCTTCGCGTCGAATTCGTCACCGAACTCTTCCAGCGCGTCCAGATACTGCTCTTCAGTCAGGATCTGTTGACGTTCCAGGTTGGTCATACCGCCTTCGATAACCACATAAGATTCGAAGTACAGTACGCGTTCGATATCGCGCAGCGGCATATCGAGCAGCAGACCGATACGGGACGGCAGCGATTTCAGGAACCAGATGTGGGCAGTCGGACATGCCAGCTCGATGTGGCCCATGCGCTCACGGCGCACTTTGGTCTGGGTCACTTCAACGCCGCACTTCTCACAGATCACACCGCGGTGTTTCAGGCGCTTGTACTTACCGCACAGGCACTCGTAGTCTTTTACCGGCCCAAAGATACGGGCGCAGAAAAGGCCGTCACGCTCAGGCTTGAACGTACGGTAGTTGATGGTTTCCGGCTTTTTAACTTCACCGAAAGACCATGAACGGATCATGTCTGGCGAGGCCAGAGCAATTTTGATCGCATCAAACTCTTCGGTTTTAGTCTGCGCTTTCAGAAACTTTAATAAATCTTTCACGGATTTGCTCCCGTCGGAGTTAGCACAATCCACTGCCGGGAATTACCCCGGCAGCAGTGACCTGTTTGAGCGAGGATTACTCGTCTTCCAGTTCGATGTTGATGCCCAGCGAGCGGATTTCTTTCAACAGTACGTTGAAGGATTCCGGCATGCCCGGTTCCATCTGATGGTTGCCATCTACGATGTTCTTATACATCTTAGTACGGCCGTTCACGTCATCAGACTTAACGGTGAGCATTTCTTGCAGGGTGTAGGCGGCGCCGTAAGCTTCCAGCGCCCACACTTCCATCTCCCCGAAGCGCTGACCACCGAACTGCGCCTTACCACCCAGCGGCTGCTGAGTAACCAGGCTGTAAGAACCGGTGGAACGCGCGTGCATCTTGTCGTCGACCAGGTGGTTCAGTTTCAGCATGTACATGTAACCTACGGTTACCGGACGCTCGAACTGTTCACCAGTACGGCCGTCGAACAGGGTGATCTGACCGGAGGTCGGCAGGTCGCCCAGCTGCAGCAGTTCTTTAATTTCCGCTTCTTTCGCACCGTCGAATACCGGCGTTGCGATCGGCATACCTTTACGCAGGTTTTCAGCCAGACGCAGAACTTCATCATCGCTGAAGGTGCTCAGGTCGACTTTCTGACGAACGTCGGCGCCCAGATCGTAAGCACGCTGGATGAACTCGCGCAGTTTCGCGACTTCCTGCTGCTGTTTCAGCATGGCGTTGATCTTATCGCCGATACCTTTCGCAGCCATACCCAGGTGGGTTTCAAGGATCTGACCGATGTTCATACGCGATGGTACGCCCAGCGGGTTCAGAACGATATCTACCGGCGTACCGTTAGCATCGTGCGGCATATCTTCGATCGGGTTGATCTTGGAGATAACACCCTTGTTACCGTGACGACCTGCCATTTTGTCACCAGGCTGGATACGGCGTTTAACGGCCAGGTATACCTTAACAATCTTCAGCACGCCCGGTGCCAGATCGTCGCCTTGGGTGATTTTGCGGCGTTTCGCTTCGAGTTTCTTCTCAAACTCGTGCTTCAGTTCGTCGTACTGTTCAGCCAGCTGTTCCAGCTGATTCTGTTTCTCTTCGTCGGTCAGGCCGAGCTCCAGCCAGCGATCGCGAGGCAGTTTGTCGAGCTTCTCAGCTTCAACACCACCGGCAACCAGCACAGCGTAGATACGGCTGAACAGGCCAGCTTCGAGGATCTGCAGTTCTTCAGACAGGTCTTTCTTAGCCTGCTTCAGCTGCATCTCTTCGATTTCCAGCGCACGTTTGTCTTTTTCTACGCCATCGCGAGTAAAGACCTGAACGTCGATAACGGTACCGGAAACGCTGTTTGGTACGCGCAGAGAAGAGTCTTTAACGTCAGACGCTTTCTCACCGAAGATCGCACGCAGCAGCTTCTCTTCTGGCGTCAGCTGGGTTTCACCTTTCGGCGTTACCTTACCAACCAGAATGTCGCCACCGGTGACTTCTGCACCAATGTAAACGATACCGGATTCATCCAGTTTGGAGAGCGCAGCTTCACCCACGTTCGGGATGTCGGCGGTGATCTCTTCCGGCCCCAGCTTGGTGTCACGGGACACACAGGCCAGTTCCTGAATGTGGATGGTGGTGAAACGGTCTTCCTGAACAACACGCTCGGATACGAGGATGGAGTCTTCGAAGTTGTAACCGTTCCATGGCATGAATGCCACGCGCATGTTCTGACCCAGCGCCAGCTCACCCAGGTCGGTGGACGGGCCATCTGCCAGCACGTCGCCGCGCTCGATTGGCTCACCCAGAGACACGCAAGGCATCTGGTTAATACAGGTGTTCTGGTTAGAACGGGTGTATTTGGTCAGGTTGTAGATGTCGATACCCGCTTCGCCCGGATACATCTCGTCTTCGTTAACTTTGATAACGATACGGGATGCGTCGACGTACTGAACGGTACCGCCACGCTTAGCCACTGCAGTAACACCGGAGTCGACGGCTACAGCACGTTCCATACCGGTACCAACCAGCGGCTTATCAGCACGCAGAGTTGGAACGGCCTGACGTTGCATGTTCGCACCCATCAATGCACGGTTGGCGTCATCGTGTTCCAGGAACGGGATCAGGGACGCACCGACGGATACCACCTGCTGGGTGGATACGTCCATGTAGTCAACCTGGTCGCGGCTGAACAAGCTGGATTCGCCTTTGCTACGGCAGGTCACCAGATCTTCTACAAAGTGGCCTTCGTCATCCAGGTTGGAGTTCGCCTGAGCGATAACGTAGTTGCCTTCTTCGATAGCAGACAGGTAATGAATTTCGTCGGTTACAACACCGTCGGTCACTTTACGGTACGGAGTCTCAAGGAAGCCGTATTCGTTAGTCTGTGCGTACACGGACAGGGAGTTGATCAGACCGATGTTCGGACCTTCAGGCGTTTCGATTGGACATACGCGACCGTAGTGAGTCGGGTGTACGTCTCGAACTTCGAAGCCTGCGCGCTCACGGGTCAGACCGCCCGGGCCGAGTGCGGAGATACGACGTTTGTGCGTAATCTCAGACAGCGGGTTGTTCTGGTCCATAAACTGAGACAGCTGGCTGGAACCGAAGAACTCTTTCACTGCTGCGGAAATCGGTTTGGCGTTGATCATATCCTGAGGCATCAGGGTATCCAGATCGCCCAGAGACAGACGCTCTTTCACCGCACGCTCTACACGTACCAGGCCAACGCGGAACTGGTTTTCCGCCATTTCGCCTACGGAACGGATACGACGGTTGCCGAGGTGGTCGATATCATCGACTTCGCCTTTACCGTTACGGATATCGATGAGCTTCTTCATCACTTCGATGATGTCGTCTTTGCTCAGGATACCGGAACCTTCGATTTCGTCGCGCAGCAGAGAACGGTTGAACTTCATACGACCAACCGCAGACAGGTCATAGCGGTCTTCGGAGAAGAACAGGTTCTCGAACAGGCTTTCAGCAGCTTCGCGAGTCGGCGGCTCACCAGGGCGCATCATGCGGTAGATTTCTACCAGCGCGCTCAGACGATCGTTGGTTGGGTCGACGCGTACAGTTTCAGAAATGTAGGCACCGTGGTCCAGATCGTTAGTGAACAGCGTTTCGATACGCTTATGGCCAGACTGGCTCAGCTTAGCCAGCAGATCCAGGCTCAGCTCCATGTTAGCCGGGCAGATCAGCTCGCCAGTAGATTCGTCAACGTAGTCTTTAGAAGCGACTTTGCCAGCGATGTACTCAACCGGAACTTCGATATGTTTGATATCGTCTTTTTCCAGCTGGCGAATGTGGCGCGCAGTAATACGGCGGCCTTTTTCAACGTACACTTTACCGTTCGCTTCGATGTCGAAGGACGCGGTTTCGCCACGCAGACGTTCTGGAATCAGCTCCATCTGCAGCTTGTTGTCGCGAATTTCGAAGACAACTTTCTCAAAGAACAGGTCAAGGATCTGCTCAGTGGTGTAGTTCAGCGCACGCAGGATGATGGTCGCAGGCAGTTTACGGCGACGGTCGATACGTACGAACAGGTTGTCCTTCGGATCGAATTCGAAGTCCAGCCAGGAACCACGGTAAGGAATGATGCGCGCGTTATACAGCACTTTACCCGAAGAGTGGGTTTTGCCTTTATCGGAGTCAAAGAAGACGCCTGGGCTACGATGCAGCTGAGAAACGATAACACGCTCAGTACCGTTGATAACAAAGGTACCGTTGTCGGTCATGAGCGGAATTTCGCCCATGTAGACTTCTTGTTCTTTAATGTCTTTGACGGTGCCTTCCGGCGCTTCGCGCTCGTAGATCACCAGACGCAGTTTTACGCGCAGCGGTGCGGAATAGGTCACGCCACGGATCTGACATTCCTGAACGTCAAAGACCGGTTCGCCAAGGCGGTAGCTGACGTATTGCAGCTCGGAGTTACCGCTGTAGCTTTTAATCGGGAATACGGAACGGAAAGCCGCTTCCAGACCATACTGACCTTCAGGATCTTGCTCGATAAACTTCTGGAACGAGTCAAGCTGGATAGAAAGGAGATATGGGACATCCAGTACTTGCGGACGTTTACCAAAATCCTTACGAATACGTTTTTTCTCGGTATAGGAGTAAACCATAGGGTTCCTCAGCTCGCTGACAAGTCGACGCATCTGTCCATGGGCAGACAGTTTGTGCAACACTATTTTGTTGACCGGAAAATGGAACACTTTCCGCAATACCTGTTGCTATCACGCTTAAACCATTTCATTGCGATTTACACAGAGCGAGCACCCTGTCGCAATATATTAAGTCGTCGATAGAAACATGCATTGTCAGGACAACCAGTAGTCAAACAGTGTGAAATGCTACTGGCGCCATACAGCGCAAAATGGCTGGTGACTAAAAAGTCACCAGCCATCGGCCTGATTACTCAGGCTTCAACCAGAAAAGTTGGCTTATTTAACTTCAACTTCAGCGCCAGCTTCTTCCAGAGATTTTTTCAGTGCTTCAGCGTCATCTTTGCTCACGCCTTCTTTCAGAGCGGCCGGAGCAGATTCTACCAGGTCTTTAGCTTCTTTCAGACCCAGGCCAGTTGCGCCACGTACTGCTTTGATTACAGCAACTTTGTTAGCGCCAGCAGCTTTCAGAATTACGTCGAATTCAGTTTTTTCTTCAGCAGCTTCAGCCGGGCCAGCAGCTACAGCTACAGCAGCAGCAGCGGAAACACCGAATTTTTCTTCCATTGCAGAGATCAGCTCAACAACGTCCATTACGGACATAGCGGATACTGCTTCAATGATTTGATCTTTAGTGATAGACATTTAAATTGTTCCTGAATATCAGAATAAGTTTATACGTAAGCAGATGCTTTACAAAGATAACTGCGATTAAGCAGCTTCTTTCGCATCGCGTACAGCAGCCAGAGTGCGAACCAGTTTGCCAGCCGAAGCTTCTTTCATGGTTGCCATCAGGCGTGCAATTGCTTCTTCGTAGGTCGGCAGAGTTGCCAGGCGGTCGATCTGAGACGCCGGGATCAGCTCACCTTCAAAGGCTGCAGCTTTGACCTCAAATTTTGCATTCGCTTTCGCGAACTCTTTGAACAGACGAGCAGCAGCGCCCGGGTGTTCCATAGAGTATGCAATCAGGGTCGGACCAACAAACGTGTCTTTCAGGCACTCGAACTGAGTACCTTCAACGACGCGACGCAGCAGGGTGTTACGAACAACACGCATGTATACGCCAGCTTCACGACCTGCTTTACGCAGTTCAGTCATTTTATCTACAGTTACGCCACGGGAATCCGCAACTACTGCAGACAGCGCGCCTTTGGCTACTTCGCTGACTTCAGCAACAATCGCTTGTTTGTCTTGAAGATTTAAAGCCATTAGCTTTGCTCCTGGATGTTTGCCAGAGCTTATGCTCTGGAACTCACTTCACTCATCTCAACGAGAAGAGCGTCTTAATACGGTGAGCAGAAACAAGCCAAAGAGTACTTTAAAAAATAATCTTAGCGTTCTGTCACCGTCTACGCAGGGCATTAAGTTTCTTGCGAAACACCTGCGGTCTTCGACGGAGGCCTGGATAGGCCAGGCTCCAACGAACAAATCTTTTTAGCCGCTAACTTTTGTTAGCAAACGTGGGGGTAAGATTGTAGACAAAATCACCGCCCACGTAAAGGCATTAGTTTGCAGCAGCGCTCAGGCCAGCCTGGTCAACTGCAACACCCGCACCCATGGTGGTGGAGATGCTAACTTTCTTGATGTACACGCCTTTCGCCTGAGTCGGTTTTGCTTTTTTCAGCGCAACCAGCAGAGCTTCCAGGTTTTCTTTCAGTTTGTCAGCGTCAAAGTCCACTTTACCGATGGTGGTGTGGATGATGCCGTTTTTGTCGTTACGGTAACGAACCTGACCCGCTTTAGCGTTCTTAACCGCTTCAGCAACGTTCGGAGTTACAGTACCAACTTTCGGGTTTGGCATCAGGCCGCGCGGGCCCAGAACCTGACCCAGCTGGCCAACAACGCGCATTGCATCCGGGGAAGCAATAACAACGTCGAAGTTCATTTCGCCTTTCTTGATCTGTTCAGCCAGATCTTCCATACCTACCAGCTCAGCGCCAGCAGCTTTAGCTGCTTCAGCGTTCGGGCCCTGGGTAAATACGGCAACGCGAACAGAACGGCCAGTACCGTGCGGCAGTACAGTTGCACCACGTACGTTCTGGTCAGATTTACGAGCGTCGATGCCGAGGTTAACGGCAACGTCAACGCTTTCGTTGAATTTAGCAGTGGCCAGCTCTTTCAGCAGAGAGATAGCTTCGTTGATGTCGTACTGTTTAGTTGCATCAACTTTTTCACGGATCACGCGCATACGCTTGGTCAGTTTAGCCATTTCTTAGTCCTCCACTACCAGGCCCATGGAACGTGCAGTACCTTCGATGGAGCGAGTCATCGCTTCAATGTCGGCACCGGTCATGTCGGCAGCTTTGGTCTGCGCGATTTCCTGCAGCTGAGCGCGGGAAATTTTACCTACTTTGTCTTTGTTCGGCTTACCGGAACCAGACTTAATACCAGCCGCTTTCTTCAGCAGAACTGCTGCCGGAGGCGTTTTGGTAATGAAGGTGAAAGAACGGTCAGCGTAAACTGTGATAACAACCGGAATCGGCAGACCTTTTTCGATGGAATCAGTCTTCGCGTTGAACGCTTTGCAGAATTCCATGATGTTAACACCCTGTTGACCCAGAGCAGGACCAACTGGCGGACTCGGGTTTGCCATACCAGCTGCAACCTGCAGCTTAACGTAGGCTTGGACTTTCTTAGCCATTCTAAAATCCTCTAATTGGGTAATAGCGCCTCAAGGAGGCTCCCCGTGAATAAAAATCGTTTTACAGGCCGTGGCCCATAAAAACAAAAGGCGCGAAATTGTATGTCAATTTCGCGCCCTATGCAACGATTAGATCGATGCTTTTTTGATCGCAGCCTTACGCTTTCTCAACCTGAGCGAAGTCCAGCTCTACCGGGGTCGCACGACCGAAGATAGAAACAGACACTTTCAGGCGAGACTTCTCGTAATCCACTTCTTCAACCACGCCGTTGAAGTCAGCGAACGGACCGTCGTTAACGCGAACCATTTCACCCGGTTCAAACAGCGTTTTCGGACGCGGCTTATCACCAACCTGCTGCAGGCGGTTCATAATCGCATCAACTTCTTTATCGCTGATTGGCGCCGGACGGTCAGAGGTACCGCCGATAAAGCCCATTACGCGCGGAACGCTGCGCACCAGGTGCCAGCTCGCGTCGTTCATCACCATCTGAACTAATACGTAGCCAGGGAAGAATTTGCGCTCGCTCTTACGACGCTGGCCGCCACGGATTTCAACCACTTCTTCGGTCGGAACCATGACTTCGCCAAACAGCTCTTCCATGTTGTGTAATTTGATATGCTCGCGCAGCGAAGTCGCTACACGGCCTTCGAAACCGGAAAACGCCTGAACGACGTACCAACGCTTTTTAGGTGCTTCAGACATCTTAGAACCTCAGGCCAGTGATAAAGGATACCAGGCGAACCAGAATACCATCCAGTCCCCACAGGATCAGTGACATTACCGCAGTGACCGCAGCAACGATCAGCGTAGTGTGCAGCGTTTCCTGGCGAGTCGGCCAAATCACCTTACGAACTTCCGTTCTCGCTTCACGAGCAAACGCAACGGTCGCTTTGCCTTTCGTCGTCAACAGCGCGACACCACCCGCTGCAGCAATAATAATTACTACGGCCAGCGCACGCAGCGGCAGCATCATGTCGCGATAAAGGTAGTTACCCACAATTGCGACAATCAGCAATACGGCAACAACGACCCACTTCATCGCTTCCAGGCCGCGCCCGCTCCCTTGAGCTTCGGTATTCGCACTCATAAACCAACCTGTCAGAAGTATTCTACAAACATTTCCACCCCGCGATTGCGAGGCGATCCAAACCGAAATAAGTTTCGGACTAAACGCCCTCTACAGAGCCTGTCTCAGCAATGATTATGGCAAAAATAATCACTGATGAGCCAGGTTCTGGTTCGACAGCGTACAAAAAGGGCATCAAATGATGCCCTTTTATTGCGCATTGCGTCAAATGTTATCAGCAATTAGCTCATTACTTTGGCAACAACGCCCGCGCCAACGGTACGACCGCCTTCACGGATTGCGAAACGCAGACCATCGTCCATCGCGATCGGGTGGATCAGGGTAACAACCATTTTGATGTTGTCGCCCGGCATTACCATCTCTACGCCTTCCGGCAGTTCGATGGTACCAGTCACGTCAGTAGTAC
>NZ_JANEWH010000114.1:0-15094 GCF_028069715.1 Kluyvera sp. Awk 3
GAATACATCTGCGGTTCTTTTATTTTTATTATTAATAATCAAACCACAGCAATAATACATAAGAAAAAGAGACAAATTTGATAATCCTGATGAGGAAGGGCTGATGGGAACGAGCACCGCGCTTCTCAGAGTGGAAGCTCACCTCTTCCATGGTAAATCCGTCATTGTGTTTACGGTTGCCCTACTGGCGTTTATAAACCTGGGGTGAGCTTCTTATTTTTTAACGACGTGTCAGAACGATCCTACGATGGGCATATAACGTTTCTACTGATAGCTGAAACTGATATTCCCCGGCGATGAGTTTGCGTGATTTTAGCATCTTCATCGTCACGCCACTTATCTGCCCCGCATCAACCCTTCGCTGAATTTCAGCCGCGCTCAGCATGAGCTGCTGTCGTAAAATAGACAGCAGGCTAACCTGAAAAGAACGGGTAATTCTGACGCTGACCCGAACCCAACGGCGAGGGAAGATGCTGACAGACCATCGTTCCTGCACACAAAAATCAGGCCGCCCCGATAGCTCAGCGTTGTTTCGCTTCAGCGTCGCGATGTCATAGGCAAAGTGCTGTACCGTGGTGGCATCGTTGGTCATCAGCCGGTGATGAAGCTGACGATCAATTTTGCTGACGTGCAGACGAGAAAACAGGGAGATATTCCAGGTGTAATCGCAGTGAGTACATTTATAAATACTCCAGATATCCAGCAACTTCTTTTGCGAATTTACCCGAATCGTCCCCGAAGGTATAAATTCACGTTTTACACAGCATGAAGGGCAGCGTTTCGCAATGCGCTGGTACCCCACGGGGGCGACGCTCCATGTAACTTTCATAACGTACCTTTTTTAACCCATACAAAACCGGGCCCGTATTGAACGGACCATAAATGTTTATGTATGAAAAATATTTATGAGATATTTTTCAGTGGGTTAGAAAAAGATTTCCAACGTTACAATCCTGTTGTATCGCCCAAAATATGGGCAGAGACTAGCAAAACGACATTCACCAGGTAAATGAGTTGAGTCAACATTTATAATGCTACCGACAGGATCTCTTGATCTGAGCCGCTAAATACCGCGCACCAAGTCTGTATATTTAATAAACAATCACACGACAGAAGGAGCGCTTTATGACACAGCACGAACAGTTTTGTCAGGCCTGCGGAATGCCGATGTCCGCCCCTGATGCACAAGGGAGCAGCGATAAATATTGTGTTTACTGCAGCGACGACGACGGTAACCTCAAACCGTGGGAAGAGGCCGTTTCCGGTCTGGCGAGCTTTCTTGATTCCTGGCAAAAGGTCGGCGAAGAGGAGGCCCGCAAGCGGGCAAAACGCTACCTGACGGCAATGCCCGCCTGGGCGCACAAAGCGGACGAGTGAATCTCAATTCAGTGGTTCACCCCAGATTAAAGTGGATTCCGTGAGCTCGTATCGGGCACAACACTCAACCAGCCAGGTCACTGGCTGGTCATAAACCGACGGTCACGCCATCAAAAGACGCGTTACGCTTGCAGCATTCATCACCGGCAGGTCGTCAACAAGAGGGAGTGAGGAGAGTTTATGTTTTCTTACATGATGCTGGGGACTAACGATCTACCGCGAGCCATCAGGTTCTACGACCCGCTGATGGAACTGCTTGGGCACCCAAAGGCAGGTCGTAACGAAGAAGGCGCCTCATGGGGGACATTCAATAGTAACACCACCACCGGACTTTGTGTCGGAAGGCCCTTTGACAGACAGCGTGCCGGAGTGGGAAATGGTACGATGGTGGCGCTGAATGCGCGCTCGTTGGAACAGATACAGCAACTGCACGCGCTGGCGCTCAGTCTTGGGGGCACGGATGAAGGCGCGCCGGGGCACAGGCCGCAATACGGGCAAGGGTTTTATAGCGCTTATGTTCGCGATCCGGACGGGAATAAGCTCGCGTTTGTCTATTACGATCCTGCGCGCTGACACGTTCATTTCACGGCTATATGAATTCAGTACGACGCGACTTTAGCCCGGTGTTTCAATAGGGGCGCTCTCACAGGCTCCTGTCGGGATCACACTTTTCACACCAGGATATTCACTTATAAAAAACAGGTGTTATCATTCACCCCGTAAATACCTATCAACTCAACCCGAGGCTTTGATGCTGGAGAATGTAATCATCCGATAATCAGTTTCCCGACCTTTTCAGGCCGGACTGATTATCAATGCGCCGAAATCGAATGCGGACACCGCTGTGTGTTTGCACGTTTTGCACATGATGATTAAACAGGTTCTTCAGTATGAATTTATCCCGTCAGGAACAACGTACCTTACACGTTCTCGCCAAAGGTGGTCGTATCGCGCACGTCCGCGATGCATCAGGCCGCGTCACATCCGTTGAATGCTACAGCCGTGAAGGGCTGCTGCTGGCTGACTGTACGCTCGCCGTCTTCAAAAAACTCAAAACCAAAAAGCTGATCAAGTCCGTCAACGGTCAGCCCTACCGCATTAATACCACCGGGCTGAACAATGTTCGCGCACAGCTTGATAATCGCTAAGGAGAGTTTCAATGACAGCACACCACTTCACTTTTGATATCACAGATGAAAATGATGCCAGTGATATCCGGGAAGTCGAAACCCGCGCATTTGGCTTCAGCAAAGAAGCCGATTTAGTGGTCTCTTTACTTCAGGATGAAAGCGCACGCCCTGCGTTATCGCTGCTTGCCCGACATGAAGGCAAAGCCATCGGGCATATTTTATTTACCCGGGCAACCTTCAAAGGAGAAATGGATTCACCGCTGATGCACATCCTCGCTCCCCTGGCGGTCATACCGGAATACCAGGGGATGGGCGTGGGAGGACGGTTGATACGCACTGGCATCGAGCACCTGAGGTTGATGGGCTGCCAGACGGTTTTTGTTCTCGGCCACGCCACCTATTACCCCCGGCATGGGTTCGAACCCTGTGCCGGAGACAAAGGCTATCCGGCACCTTATCCCATCCCGGAGGAGCACAAAGCCTGCTGGATGATGCAATCACTCACCGCTCAGCCCATGAACCTGACCGGCCACATCCAGTGCGCGCAGGCCCTGATGAAACCGGAGCACTGGCGTGAATAGCAATTTTTTTGAAGTCTCCTTTAGGCTTTACCCAATAACAGGAATTAATTAATGGATATCCCACGCATTTTTACCATTAGTGAAAGTGAACACCGCATTCATAACCCGTTCACACCAGCAAAATACGCCACGCTGGGCCATGTACTGCGCATGAAGCCGGGGACCAGAATTCTCGATTTGGGCAGCGGCTCGGGCGAGATGCTCTGCACCTGGGCTCGCGATCACGGCATTACCGGTACGGGCATCGACATGAGTCCGCTCTTCACCTCGCAGGCAAAGCAGCGAGGAGAAGAACTCGGTGTCAGCGATCGCGTGCACTTTATTCATAATGATGCGGCAGGTTACGTCGCCGACGAAAAATATGACGTAGCGGCCTGCATCGGTGCAACCTGGATTGCAGGGGGTTTTGCCGGAACGATCGCGCTGCTGGCAAAAAGCCTTAAGCCCGGCGGAATCATCCTTATCGGTGAACCCTACTGGCGTCAGGTGCCCGCCAGCGAAGAGGTTGCCCAGGCCTGCGGCGTCTCGTCCGTGGCTGACTTTCTCACCCTCCCCGCGCTTGTCGACGCTTTCGGCGAACAAGACTATGACGTAGTGGAAATGGTGCTGGCAGACCAGGAAGGCTGGGACCGATACGAAGCCGCAAAATGGATGACCATGCGTCGCTGGCTGGAAGAAAACCCTGATGATGACTTTGCCTCTGAAGTCAGGAAAGAACTGACGATAGCGCCCAAACGCCATGTCACGTTCACGCGGGAATACTTTGGCTGGGGTGTATTCGCGTTAATGGCGCGATAGCTTGACGCAGGCGGCACAGCCAGAAAACTGTGCCGCCGTTCAGTCAGAAAGTGCGTGGAACGACAACGGGCGTGCTTACATCGGTGTCCGCATTATTGCTGGATCATCGATTATCAAATTCCAAATACCTGCAATACAAATGCAAATATCATATTTGCGCCCTGTTCATCGCCTCTGTAATTTGTGTTTGATATAAACGCAATAATTTCAGGGTGCTATTGTTTCATATGATAAGACTTGAAAACATAAACAAAACGTACCCTGGTAGTACGCATGCCGCGATCGGAAAATTAAATATCGTTATCAATGAAGGTGAATTTTGCACATTCGTTGGCCCTAGCGGCTGTGGGAAAACCACTATATTACGTATGATTAATCAACTGGATATCCCGGATGCCGGTTCGGTATATGTTCAGGGTATTAAAATAGCCGATGCCGATATTATTCAGGTACGGCGAAAAATTGGTTTTGTGATGCAAAGTGCAGCCTTATTCCCGCACCGGACCGTTTCTCAGAATATCGCCACGGTTCCGCGTCTGCTTGGCTGGAAAAAAAAGCATATTCAAGCACGTATTGATGAACTGGTTGAGCTCATGTCCCTCGACCCGAGCCTGCTTACGCGCTACCCCCACCAGCTTTCAGGCGGGCAGCAAGGGCGGGTGGCGATTGCCCGCGCGCTAGCGGCCGATCCCCCGATTCTATTAATGGATGAACCCTTTGCGGCCATCGACCCGGTGGTGCGGGAAAAGCTCCAGGACGAGCTGTTGCAACTCCAGCAGCGCCTGCACAAAACTATCGTGCTCGTCACCCATGACATCAATGAAGCCATTCGCCTGGGCGATAAAATGGCCATCTTTCAGGAAGGCGGAGTCCTGGCTCAGTTTGATACGCCCGATAGTATCCTCGCCCAGCCTGCCAGCGATTTCGTGGCGCGATTCATCGGGCCTGAGCCCAACTTAAAACGCCTTGCCAGACTTCAGGTTGGGCAGCTTCCGCGTCACGATGTTCCCCTGGTGGACGAGGAATTAACCCCCATTTCCAGCCAGCATCCGCTGGTTGCCAGCCCGCTGCGGCTGGTGCTCGATAAACAGCTGCGCCCGCTGTACTGGCTTGACCCTGAGCGGCGCACCACCCTGCCCGTATCACTGACCCTGAAGGCGCTTCACTCCCTGCGTTTCGCCTACAGCGCACTGCTGGATGCGCCGGGGGGAGTGCTGGTGCACGTCAACGGAGACGGTCAGTATCAGGGCAGCATTTCCCACGGGCTGCTGCAGCGCGTACTGGACGGTCATGTGGATGTTCGCCGCTATGATTGACTGGCAATGGATTGCGGACAATCAGGGCCCGATTGCCGCCCTGTTCTGGCAGCACACGCAGCTGGTGGCGGTATCGCTCTTTTTCGGTACGGCACTCACCGGGGTATTGATTGGCCTGACCCTGCGCTGGCCCGCATCTGCGCCGGTACTGCTCGGTCTGTGCGGGGTGCTGTTTACCATCCCCTCGCTGGCGCTGTTTATTCTGTTGATCCCGTTTACCGGCCTGTCGCTCACCACGTCAGTGATTGGCTTAACGCTCTATTCACTGCTGATCCTGCTACGCAACGTGGTCGCCGGGATAGAAAAGCTGCCGTCCGACGTGCTCGAATCCGCCCGCGCGCTAGGCTACACGCGCTGGTACCGGTTTGTTGACGTTGAGCTGCACCTGATTCTCCCGTCTTTGTTTGCCGGGCTGCGTATTGCCTCAGTCACACTCGTGGGGCTGGTCACGGTTACGGCGCTGATTGGTCAGGGCGGTCTTGGCCAACTGCTGCTGTCGGGCTTTAACCAGGATTTCCTGACGCCGATTGTGGTGAGTGTGGTGCTAAGCCTGGTGCTGTCGTTTATTTTTGACTCTCTGATAGCGCGTCTGGGCTATTGGGTTACGCCGTGGGCACGCTAATGGACATCTTAACCGCAACCTGGCACTGGTTAATTCAGCCGGACCACTGGCTTAGCGATACGGGGATCCTGCTGCGTTTGCGTGAGCATCTCTGGTATGTGCTGGTGAGCATGATCATCGCCTCGGCCATTGCGTTACCTCTGGGGGTGGCGCTGGGCTACTGGCGCAAAGGAGCTTTCCTGGTCATCAATCTGTTCAACATTGGCCGGGCGATCCCGTCTCTTGGCCTGATTTTATTGTGCATTATTCTTTTTGGTTTCAATGATGTGCCAGTGTTTCTTGCGCTGGTCGCGTTGTCTGTCCCGCCGATCCTGACCAACACCTGGGTGGGAATTTACCATGCCGACCGCACCCTTTGCGACGCCGCCACCGCGCTTGGCATGACGCCCGTGCAAAGCCTGTGGCAGTTGCGCATCCCGCTAGCGATGCCGTTGATCTTTGCCGGAATTCGCACCGCGCTGTTGCAGCTTATCGCCACGGCGGTGGTTGCTGCCTATGCCGGGCTGGGTGGACTGGGCCGCTTTCTGATTGATGGTCTTGGGCAGCGCGATATACCGCAGGTTATTGCCGGCTCCCTTGTGGTGACACTGCTGGCACTGGCCTGCGAGGGGATATTTTCACTTATCAACAACGTGTTATTTCAGTCAAAGCTCGCACCCGCAATAACGGAATCATGATAAAAACCACCTGCAAAAAAGAGGCTCTATGAAGCAATCATTATGGCAAGCGTTTAACCGCCGTGGATTTAAATTATCCCTTCTGGCGGCAGGATTATTCAGCTTAAGTTTTACCTCTCTGGCGGAAACCGTCACCATTGGCGGGGCGAACTTTACCGAAAGCTCCATTCTTGCCAATATTTACGCCAGCGCATTAAAGAAAAATAATATTGATGTTAAAACGCGGCTTAATCTGGGTAACCGCGAAATTATTATTCCGGCCCTGAAAAGCGGTGAAATAGATATTGTCCCGGAATATCTCGGCGCATTGCTGAATTACTATGACACCAAAACCCTGGCGACCACCCAGAGTGACGTCAGCGCCGGGCTGGCAAAAGTGCTGCCGGCAGAATTTACGCTGCTCACCCCTTCTTCCGCAAGCTCCGTCACGGCCTGGGCCGTCCGCGCCGAAACGGCCAAAAAATACGGTTTAACCAAACTCTCCGATCTGACACCCGTTGCACATGAGCTGGTGATCGGCGGCCCGCCGGAGTTTCCGGTTCGCGCCCTCGGTTTGCCGGGTCTGAAGCGCGTCTACGGCCTGGAGTTTAAAGAGGTGAAATCCCTCGACATGGGCGGGCCGCTGTCCCGTCTGGCGCTGAACTCCGGCAAAATTGACGTGGCAACGGTGGTATCCACCCAAGGCTCGCTCGCCAAAGAGGACTGGGTGGTGCTGGAAGATGATAAACACGAACAGCCAAGCCAAAACGTTGTCCCGCTGGTTCGCAAAGCGGCGCTGACGCCAAAAATCGACGACATCCTCAATCAGGTGTCTCACAAGCTGGATAACACCGCCCTGGTCGAGCTAAACAAGCAGGTCGACCTCCAGCATAAGGATCCTGCTGCCGTGGCAGAACAATGGGTCAATACCAACCTTTAACGCATTTAATTATCCAATGGCCAGGGATCGGCCACAACCTGACACGGGCCCCACAATGTCGCACAACACCATGATCCTGAACCTGTTCTTTTTCAATCCACAGGGTGATTACCGGTTCTCATGGCGTCATCCGGACGCCCCCGAGCACGAGATTTTCACCCTCAACTACTACACCGCCCTTGCCCGCAAGGCCGAAGCCGCCACGCTTGATGCCCTGTTCATTGCCGACCATACCGGGATCTGGGACAGCGGCCTTGCCCATTACGCCAATGCCCGCCTTGAACCGCTGACGCTACTCTCGGCGCTGGCCGCCGTGACGGACAATATTGGCCTGATGGCAACCGCTTCAACGTCTTATACCGAACCCTATAACCTGGCGCGCTACTTCGCCTCGCTCGATTTCCTGAGTAATGGGCGCGCAAGCTGGAATATCGTGACCTCCTGGCTGGAAGAGGAAGCCGCCAACTTCGGTCTGGATCAGATCCCACAGCACGGTAATCGTTACCAGCGCGCCGGGGAGTTTATCGATGTGGTCACCCATCTGTGGGACTCATGGGAAGATGGCGCGCTCCTGTTTGATAAACCGCGCGGCCTGTTTGCCGATGCCGACAAAGTGCATCATCTTAATCATCACGGCGATTTCTTTAAGGTGCGTGGCCCGCTTAATGTGCCACGTCCGCCGCAGGGACATCCTGTTCTCGTGCAGGCAGGCTCTTCCGAAGCCGGTAAGCAACTCGCCGCCAGCAAGGCGGATATGCACTTTGTGTTTATCAAGTCCATCGAGCAGGGAAAAGCCTACCGCGAAGAGATGAATCAGCACCTGAAAGCGCTCGGACGTTCGCCTGAAGCCTTTAAAATCATCGCCGGAGTGCTGCCGGTGGTGGTGAATTCCGAAGCCGAAAAAGCCGAGCGCCAGCAGCTTAACGCGCAGCTGATGAGCGATCGGATGGCTATCGATCTGCTATCGGCGTATCTGAAGCTGGATCTGAGCCCTTATCCCCACGATAAACCGCTGCCGCCGCTGCCAGACGAAGCTAACTTCGACGGTATTCGCACCGTACTGCAACTCATCCGGGACTACGACCCCGCACTGACCATTCTGGAGCTGGGTCGTCTGTTGCTGCAAAGCTCCGACAGCTGGCTGGTTATTGGCAGTGCGCAGGAAGTTGCCGACACGCTGGCGGAAATCTATCTTTCCGGGGCAGCAGACGGCTTTAACCTGATGTTCCCGCTGCTGCCGGGGGATTTTGATCGCTTCGCGGAACAGGTAGTCCCTATTCTCAAAGCCAAAGGGGTGATGAAAGCCGAATATGCGCCGGGCACCCTGCGGGAAAAGCTGGGCCTTCCGCTGGCCAGAAACCACTTTGCCTGAAGAGCTACAGCCGGGTAACACCGGCTGTTTGCGCCGCCTTGCGCCAGTCCAGTAATAACGAATAAGGCTCGCGCGTCACCTCGCTAAACCCGCCTATCAGCAGCGCGGCACAAATTTTCCGGTATTCCGGCGCACTCACCAGCGTATGAAGCGCCTCGCGCAGCGCAGCAAGGGTGTCGGGAGAAGTTTCCTTCGCGGTGATGAGCGGTAATCCAGGCGCCAGCGGACTTTGGTCGATAATCGCCAGCCCTTCCAGCAACGCGGGTTCATGGCGTTGTAATAGCGCCCAGGTCACGCAGTCGATGGCCGCGATATCCCCTTCACCGTGTTTTACATCGTGAAGCGACTGACGATGGCTGCCGCTCAGGACAACGCGCGAGAAAAAGCGCCCGTTCACCGCCAGTGGCGTCACCATTTTCATGAGTACGTTGTAACCTGACTGCGAATCAGTGGAATTGCACACCACCGCTCGGCCGCGAAAATCAGCAAAGGTTTGCTGTTTATCCTCTTCGCGCGCCACCAGCACGCTGCGGTAATAGATGTTCTCGCAGCCCGGCGCGGTGTAGTGAAAACAACCGACCACCTGAACGTCCAAAAGCTGCGTCACCAGTGGGTAACCGCAGGTCTGGCTCAGGATCAGCTGCGGGTTTTGCCAGTGTGTCACCAGCGCCTCCTGCGGCAACGCTGGCGTGAGGCTCCCTACCGGCACACCCCGGTCAACCAGCAGTTTCTGAACTGCCAGCCACAGGGCATCCGTATCGCGGCGGTTAACGGCGTACATCGGGAATGCCAGCGGATCACTCATGACCGTCTCCTTTATGAATACCCGGATGAACCGTCACATCCACCGGTTTCCCCCAGAAATGGCGTAACCATTCACCGTATCCCTTCACCAGAAAACCGTGGTTGCGCCGCTGATAGGCATCGCGATTGTGCAGATAAATCGCCTTCAGCCCATACCAGGGCACGCCTGGCAGATCGTGATGTACAGAATGATAGTTAAGATTCAAAAACAGGACTCGCCAGAACAGCCCGGCCTCGTTGATGACCGAACGCGCCAGCGGATCGTCCGCCGCCCGATGCTCAAAAAAAGATCGCACTTTGGTCAGCGCCAGCGCGGGGTAACTCACCGCCAGAACAAACCACAGAGGCGAGAAGCCAAGGTGCGACATCCAGCCAAAAAGCACGGCAAGTAAGGCCCCGTGAGTGATCCACATCAGCATGGCCGCTACCTGCATGCGGCGAAAGGCTGACACGGCACTGCCCAGCGTCTGCACGATATCTATCAGCGGCGCCAGCAACAGCCGGCCGATAAAGGTGTTACGCAGATGAATCACCCGCTTCTGCCACGGGCGAAACCGCGCCCAGCTTTCATCGCTAAAGTAATAAGACTCAGGATCGTCCACGGGTACGGTAAGGTGGTCGTTACGGTGATGCGCCAGATGGGAGTCGCGGTACAGGCCATACGGATACCAGACCGCCAACGGCAGCGTGCCGAAAAGCTGGTTCAGCCGGGGAAATCGGGTGGGATGCCCGTGAATCAACTCATGCTGTAGCGACATATACCAGGCGGTAAACCCGATAAGCAGCACGGTGGCGGGATATAAACCCAACGTCTGCCAGTTCGCCAGGGTCGCAAACCAGCCGCCATAAATGGCCATCATGATTATCCAGGTCGGGAGTTCGCTGCGCCACAGGATGCTGGTTGAAAGCTGGTGAATATGTTCTCGTTGTTGTTGGTGCAAATAGAGGGAGTTTCGTTTACCCATTCCTTCAGACGCCCTTTCCGCCAGTGCATTTATGGCATGAAGATCGGGGATAACGCCTGAAATAACAAAGAACTTAAATCGCTATGCTTTGCCAGAAAAACAGGGCTGCACCGCGCAACATCAGGTTAGCCGCCGGACGATAATCATTATACGAGCACAAGCACCAGCGGACTAAGCCGCGCATCCGTGTATTGCCTATCAGTTTGGCGACGGAAGTGTGTAGCAGTGGGATCTCATCCAGAGTGACTCACCGGCCGCAGGGACAGTGGGCCTTATCTGACAGCTATATGGAAGCGAAAGCCGCCCGGCTGAGTCTGGGGCTGGCATATGTTCCCGTAGAGCTAGTCGCCGATAATTTAGAGCGCGGGGCGCTTATTCGGGTTTTTTAGGGCGTACGAATGGAGGGACTGTTTCTCTATTATCCGCATCGCAACGTCTCCCTGCCCTGCAGATAGTCATTGATACGTTGAAGATCTGAGCGTTAGCGATGACCGTTTCTTCACAATACAAAATTGTGTCAGGTAGTCCCTAAGCTTTCAATTCCAAGGTCCGCTTTGAGCGAAGAGCGGAAGTTGGTCATTGTTCTGCTAGTCTAATAGACGGTGAACAAAAAATGGGATGTCAGTACCATCTTATTCGCATCCATTCAAATGAGATCGAGGATTCTACTATGGGACCTTATCGTACTTTTCTTATTACAGGCGCAACCAGAGGTATAGGGAGAGCACTCAGTGACAAATTATCAGAACAGGGTCACCTGGTTGTGGGTATTGCCCGTAATAGTGATGCCAGCTTTCCAGGGGTTTTATATACGACCGATCTGAGTAGCTATGATGAAACAAATTTAATTCTAATGAAAATTGCCAAAAATCACGAAGTTCACGGTATCGTAAATAACGTAGGGGTGGCCTTACCTCAACAACTGGGAAGTATTGATATTCCGACCTTCCTGAATGTCATGGATATCAATGTACGGGTAGCAGTTCAGATAACACAGGCGCTGGTTGCCAAAATGAAGCGCAGAGGCTGGGGAAGAATTGTGAATGTATGTAGCCGTGCTATTTACGGTGCGACTGACCGAACAGCTTACGCAGCAGCAAAAAGTGCGCTGGTAGGTTGTACACGAACCTGGGCATTAGAGCTTGCTCAATTCGGGATCACCGCAAACGCGATTGCTCCTGGGCCAATAGAGACAGAGCTTTTTCATAAAACACGACCTGTTGGAAGTGAAGCAGAACAACGTGTTTTATCGACAATCCCTATGGGCAGACTGGGCTCTCCTGCTGAAGTGGCTTCAGCAATAGCCTTTCTTTTATCATCAGAAGCGAGTTTTATTACTGGCGTAGTACTGCCTGTTGATGGTGGAGGAAGCCTGGGAGGACGTTAGAAATGTTAAGAAACTCTGTGGAAATTGAAACGCTTATCCAGGGCTGGTATTTGATATTGTCGCAGTTAGTAAGATATTTTAACCTGTCTAACCTAATAAATACACATGATGCATTTAAGCGAGTTCTATGAGTTTAAAGCCGCGTAAAATCGTTTTAATTCCCGGGTTTATGCTGAATGAAATGCTTTGGCATGAATTTGAAACATACCTGCCGTCAAACTGTATTGTTCATCATGCATCTGTAACTGAAGGACGAACCATTCATGATGTCGTTCAGCATCTGATTACTCTTCTGCCTGAGAAGTTTTCTTTGATAGGCTTTTCGATGGGAGGGTATATTGCCCGACAACTGGCAGCAGAATTCCCTGAACGTGTAGAGTCCTTAGTGCTTATTGCCAGTTCCTTACGGGAAGATACGCCGTTAGAGGCTGAAGCAAAGCGAAAAAGCGTGCAGTCATTGTCCCCCACAACGTTTAAGGGGCTGAGCAGCCATGCTATTGCCCGGACACTCCATCCTATAAACACATCAAATCAGGATATGATTTCAGCTATTCAGAAAATGGGATGCTCTCTGGGATTTGAAGCCTTCATCACGCAATCATCCTTATCCCGGCAAGGTATACCTTATGCAACGATATGTTGTCCAACATTGGTTATCGCCAGTGAAGATGATGCCATCCGTTCGATGAAGGAGGCAGAAGAGTTGGTCGAAGCCATACCTTATGCGTCGTTTAGAATCATTCGGAATTGCGGCCATATGATTCCGCTCGAACAACCTAGGGAGTTGGCAAAAACTATTGTTGAATGGCTCCCGCCTACGTAAATTATTGGGTATTTATCCGCAAATATCCTGACTTACTTCATCAGGGTAAGGTCCCCTCCTGGCACAAAGCCGACCTTGAGTCCCTTATTAATGAACAAATCTAATAAACCCTAGCTAATTACCCCATCTAATTGAATAAATCACTTTGCGCTATCCTTTTCCTACTCAACGACCAAAGGATAACGTCATGCAAACTGTAAAACTGAACAACGGTATTGAAATGCCCCTGTTGGGCTTTGGTGTGTTTCAGATGTCTGATGCCGCTGAATGCGAAAGAGCCGTTATTGATGCCATCGATACGGGATACCGCCTGATTGATACCGCCGCGTCTTATCAGAATGAAACCCAGGTCGGGAATGCGCTGAAACAAAGCGGTATCACCCGTAACGAGCTCTTTGTAACGACCAAACTATGGCTGCAGGATACTAACTACGAAGGCGCTAAAGCACAGTTCGAACGCTCCCTGAATCGGCTGCAACTTGATTACGTCGATCTGTATCTAATTCACCAGCCTTACGGCGATGTCCATGGGGCATGGCGTGCTATGGAAGAACTTCAGCAGGCAGGTAAAATTCGCGCCATTGGTGTCAGCAATTTCCATCCTGACCGACTGGCCGATCTCATTGCCTTCAACAAGGTTTGCCCTGCGGTGAACCAGATTGAAGTTAACCCCTTCAACCAGCAGTTGCATGCGGTTCCATGGAATCAAAGCCATGGCATTCAGCCGGAAGCTTGGGCACCGTTTGCAGAAGGTAAAAATGGTCTGTTTGAGCATCCCATGTTAACAGCGATTGGCCAGAAGTACGGTAAAAGCGTTGGACAGGTTGTGCTGCGGTGGATCTTCCAACGAGGCATCGTTTCGCTGGCAAAAACGGTGCGAAAAGAACGCATGGAAGAGAACCTTAACATTCTCGATTTTGAACTGAGTGATGAAGATATGCTGCAGATTACCGCTATCGATACCGCAACAAGTGCTTTCTTCTCCCACCGCGATCCCGCCAGAATTGAATGGTTGACTGGTCGCAAACTGGACGTTTAAGACGCGATAAAAGAGACAATTAATCAATGCAAGAACGTTATCTGGGTCAATCAGAACTCGAAGTGTCCGCGCTTGGGCTCGGTTGTATGGGCTTAAGCTACGGCTACGGCCCGGCGGTAGATAGCGCTGGCGCTTGAAACGATTAAAATCGTCGGCGAATATTGCTCTCCCGAGCATCAGGCACGCATAGGTCATTGATATCTTGCGGGTTACACCGCGAATGGCGGACCCCGTTATTCCGAGTACCAAAGCGTATCGATCATCAGCACAAAGGCCGGCGGATGCCAAATACGGCACAAGAGGAGAAAGTAGTTTACTTAAAATTCAGATAAGCGCTTGATTTAAATGGTGCCGATAATAGGAACAAATCAGACAAGTAACCAATTGAATTTATTGATAATAATAAAACAATACAGATTAAATGCCCCCATAAATGCCCCCGATAGCATTGTGTTATAGAACACTTCCCAGGGCCCTCTACCGTGCATTTGAGGGCCTAAGGTCTAAGTACAACAACTACCAACGCTCCAAGGGCGCCAGTAGCTCTTTATGGATTTCATTTTGTTCTTCCTGCCACGCACTTGTCCATTTCCAGTCAGGGCTTCTTGGGCAGTTGTCTTGGCAGTTTTTACAAAACTCTTCTTTAAATCCGCCGATTGGATTGAAATGGTATATATCGTCTAATTTCCACCCACCCATTATGTGCTTTTTCTTCGTGCATACCAAATATTTCATTGATGCAGAATACAAACCAACCATCCGCGCGGGAATGCCTAGGGAACGTGAGGCAAACATTATTAAATGCTCGCAGTTTTTAACTACTCTCTCAGGATTATAATCTAATAATCCCTGTTTGATAATCTGCCCCATTTCATCATCAGGATCATCAATTTTGAATCCTAGCTGCTTTGCTCTGCTAGTGAAAAACTCAATTTCAAAGTCAGGATCTTTACGTTGTATATAAGATATTTTCTGATTACTTATTTTATTAAGCGAATCATGTAACTCAGCTTTTAATTCTTCATCTTTAAAATAATCAATTTTATCTCTTGCTGCTTCAATATAGTCTTGATAATCATCTTGATTAACTCTAATGGTTGCATACATTAGAATAAATTTTGCATGCTGTGCTTCATTCCCTTGAGATTTGCAGATCTCAATTGCAATATTGATGCAGTAATCCAACCAACTGAATAAATACTCTGAAGATTCAATTCGCTCATCAATTTTTAACCTATGGGCATATATGCCTAACTTAATAGCAACTCTCGATATGGCATCAAC
>NZ_JANEWH010000115.1:0-14927 GCF_028069715.1 Kluyvera sp. Awk 3
TTATAATATTGTTTGGCTAGAGAATATTCTGAATACTGAGTCCATCAAGGGGGAGGTATCTTGTTGCCCGGGATTACGTTGCCGAGCTATGTGGAAGAGCCGGTGCAGGGCGTGGCGGGTATTCGCGTTAGCTTCTAATCAGGAATGGAAACAGGAAGAGGCGGTCGTATCTTCCTGTTTAAGTGGGGCATGATAGTGACTTATAGCATTGAGACCAGCAATAATTACATGCGGTTCGCCCTGGAATCTTTGTATCTGCAAAACAGATTTTCTCATCGAACCTGCATTATTGATGTTACTTCGTTTTATTCTATAAAGGATATTATTCACTGCGTCAGGCGGAATGTTTATAGCACACGATTTATGTTTATTGGCGATGCCGGCGTGCATTCTCGGGCATTGTCGCCTCTCATCACAATAGAAAGTAAATGGCCATTGTCCAGATATTACGAAGCAATCCGCCACTGTCCTGGTGTTGACTACGAAACGGTTATGGATATTCTGTTAGCGCATAGGAATATGGAGCATTTCTCACACCGAGAAAAAACGACGGTTTACGGACTGTTGCTTAAAGAATCTATGATTGATGCAGCAAATGAAATTGGTGTACGTCCCAAGTTGTTTTATCAACGAGTCGATCGATTGGCTAATATGCTAAATATGCGCAGTCGTCTTCAGGTACTTCAGTTTTTTAAGTACGAGTATCATCCTAGTTTTGTGCTTGCGAAGATCAACAATCAGGTCAGGGTGTCCGTAAGGAAGCAGTTAAGTACCTGGTAAAGCAATATCAGATCGATACAAACCCACTTCGGTGGGTTTTCATTTCAAAAATGCATTTATTTAATTGATCATTTTCCCCTGTAGATTATTTGTGTCTTTACACGGCCTTTTGTAAGGAAGCTTAGTTAAGTGCTCTTGTTAGTTACGCGCGCGCTTTGGTAAACTGGCCGTATATGGCCAGTTTTTTCACGCTAAAACTTCATCGCGGCAGTCACCGCTATTTAGTGAACAGATCAGGTGCCCAGGGTGTGGGATCAACATCCATAAACGGTGCGCGTTCAAACCGGGACTTCAGCGCCCATGGAACGGTGCAGTCAAATATGGTCTTACAGGTGATGCCGTTGGCGCGGATGGAGTGACTGTAATCCGGCGCTTGAGACGGATCCAACTGATGACCGCGAAGTCCCGGCAGATTGGTGATGCTGACATCACCCTGCATTCGGGTGGTCATGGCCCAGAGAATGTCATCGCTGTCGAAAATATCGACGTCTTCATCGACGAGAATAATGTTCTTGAGTTCGGAATAGGTGGCTAACGCAATGAGTGCCGCCTGGCCCTGACGTCCTTCGTCTGACGGTTGACGTTTTTTCACCTGCAAAATACCGAGGAATTTACCGCCACCGGCGGTATGGGCGTAAACGTTTTGCAGAAAACCGGGAATCGCCTCTTCAACGGCGTTGCGAATGCTGGCTTCCGTTGGCAGCCCGGCAAGCGTGGTGTGCTCTTCACCCGGCCCCACTAGCGTTTGTAAAATCGCCTGGTGACGCATGGTGACCGCTTTCACTTTAATAACGGGTAACGAGGGGTTGGCTTCGCCACAGTAGCCGGGGAACTCCGGCATAGCGTGTCCGCTATCGGTATGCTGATCTTCTCTGACGCGAACGCCAGGCAGCAGCTCGCCTTCAATAATGATCTCCGCGCGGGCAATCGCCTTTTCCTGGACCGCCACGCCTTGTACCAGCTCCACCGGCTGCTGGCGTAATGCGCCAGCGACGCCCAGCTCGTTGTAACCAAAGGGCGTGGTAGGGGCTTCAAAACAGGCGCCAATATAGATAGCCGGATCCAGACCCATATTGATGGTCACTGGCAGCGGTTTGCCCGCTGCTTCTGCTTTTTGACGGAACACTTCAATATGGCGACCGGCAGCAAGAAACATCGATAGCTCGTCGCGCTCCTGTACGCAAAGGCGGTGGATGGTCACGTCGGTCAGTGAAGCATCTTCAGGATCGCTTGCCAGCACCAGCCCAAGACAGAAGAACGGGCCTGCATCAATGGGGGTGTTGGTCGGGGCCGGGAGAAGTTTACGCAGATCGAAGTCAGGATCGTCTGCGTAAAACACCTGTTCCTGGCAGGGCGCCTGCGAGGCCGGAACGACGATGGGGGCAATCGGCGCTTTGACCGCCTGGCCGACGTGCTGCGCGAGCTTTGCGGGTTCACAGCCTAACAGTAGCGCGGCTCTTTCCCGGCTGGCATGCATACCGACAAGAATGCGGGAGCTTGGGTAGCCTTTAATGTTATTGAACATCATGGCAGGGCCAATGCGGGTCGGTCGTTTTACCGTACCGCCTGCGCCAATATGACGGTAAACACCTGCCAGTTCTGCATTGGGATCAACGGGATGATCGGTTTCAATATACTGGCTCTCGTGGCGCTGGAGTAATGCGATAGCGCTTCTGAGATCGTTAATCTGGTTTTTCATGTTTTGCTCCTGCTAATCAATACCTCCATTTTTATTCGAACGAGACAGATCATCAATTGCATCATTTATGCTATTTTGATATGAATTTTATTATCAACTTTCTGGTGTGAGTGATGCAATTTCGACTGATGCGCAATTTCATTGTGGTGGCTGAAGAACTCCACATGCATCGAGCCGCAGAGCGGTTAAATATGGCGCAACCGGCACTGAGTCAGCAGATTAAAACCCTCGAGGAGCGTTTAGGGGTCACGCTGTTTAGTCGCGCAAACCGCCGTTTGACGTTGACGCCTGCCGGCACCGCATTTCTCAAGAAAGCCAGAATTGCCATCGCCATGGCCGAGCAGGCCGCTGTTGATGCCAGACAGACGGCCAGAGGCGAGCAGGGGGTACTGAATCTGGGCTGCGTGTCGAGTGTGATGCTCGATAGCAAGCTGCCAGCCTGTTTGCGCCAACTGCACGCGCAGTGGCCAGCCATATCAATTTCAATGATGACGGGCAATGTGCAAAATCTCTACACCGCCGTGCAGAGCAACCAGCTGGATGTGGCCATCATCCGCGCACCGATTCCGGTTCTGCCGGAAGACCTGCAAAGCCGCGCTTTTACGACAGAAAAAACGGTGTTGGCGATCGGCAAGCAGCATCCTCTGGCGGGCTCATCGGCGCTGACGCTGGCTTCCGTTAAAGACGATAAGTGGATTTCCTTGCGGGATCCCGAAGGGGTAGGCCTGGAGCAATATCTCTATGATGCCTGTCATAGTGCGGGTTTTCAGCCGCATGTTATCCAGAATGCAAGCGACGTACTCACTGTGCTTAGCCTGGTTTCCGCCGGCTTCGGCATCGCGTTGCTGCCCGTTTCCGCGAGGGCGGTCAGCCTGGAGAATGTCGTCTATGTCGATATCATCGACAGGCTGGAGGAGAGCGAACTCACCCTGGTGTGTCATCGAATCATTCGCTCAGAGGTCCTGAATAAATTTCTACGAACGCTTGAACGTCCATGCAAGGGCGTGGAGTGATGCTGCTCCACCGGGCGTTATGATGGCCCGCGCTCGGAGGCAATCTTTACCGCGAGCCCGGTCAAAACGCCCCCCATTAGCCAGCGCTGGATGATGCCAAACGACGGACGGCGCACCAGAAATAACGCGATGGTCCCTGCCGAGATTGCCACCATGGCGTTTATCGAAACGCTGATCACAATCTGCGTCATGCCGAGCAACAACGATTGCCCCAGTACGCTGCCGTGCGCCGGGTTGATAAACTGGGGTAGCAGCGACAGATAGACGATGGCAATTTTAGGATTGAGCAGGTTGGTCAGAAACCCCATCAGGAACAGCTTGCGAGGGCTGTGTCGGGGTAATTCCTTCAGTTGAAACGGCGAGCGCCCGCCGGGGCGCACGGACTGCCATGCCATCCACAGCAGATAAAGCACGCCAGCAATGCGCAGCGCGTCGTAGGCATAGGGAACGGCCATCATCAGCGCGGTCAGGCCGAAAGCGGCACAGACCATATAGAAGATAAAGCCAAGCGCCACGCCACCAAGAGAGACCAGCCCGGCCGCTCGCCCCTGAGAGATGGAACGAGAGATGAGATAGATCATATTGGGCCCTGGCGTGAGCGCCATACCAAGAGAGACGAGCGCGAAAGCGAGAATGTTATGGGACTCTGACATGACGGACTCCTGCGAGGCGATGTTTTTTTATCCTATGCGATTCTGTTTTTTTCCGCGAGGCAATTGTTAGTAGGGGATTCATTCAGGTCGCAGGTACGTTTATATCTGTATGGCACGGCGGTCGGACTAAAAAAAAGCCCGCATTGGATGCGGGCAAAAATACTGGAAGCAATGTGAGCAATGTCGTACCGAATATCTGAGTGTTTAACTCAACTATTCGGTAATGAGAAAGATAATGCTTCTCATTTAATATATCAACCCTGTTTTTTGTGTGCAGACAGAATGGCGTCGGCCAGCATGGAAAGGGGGAAGCTGGAAGGCCGCCCAGAGGATGCCGGGCGGCCTGAGAGGTTACGCTGCTTTTGTCGCTGCTTTCATGCTTTGGACAAAGCTTTTCAGTTCATTGAGCATCGCCTGCGGATTCTCGACGTTGCGTTCGATGATCTTCACAATTGCCGAACCGGAAATGGCCCCGGCGGCTCCGGCATTAATTGATGCCGCAACCTGATCCGGCGCAGAAATCCCAAAGCCCTGCAGCGGCGGTGCGGCGTTGTACTCTGCCAGCTTCGCGACCAGATGGTGCAGCGGCAGGGCGGCGCGGGTTTCGGTGCCCGTTACGCCTGCGCGGGAAAGCAGATAAGTGTAACCACGGCCATGTTCGGCAATCTGGCGCAGTAAATCATCATCAGCATTTGGCGGGCAGATGAAAATTGGCGCGACGTTGTGACGCAGGGCCGCCTGACGGAACGGTGCAGACTCTTCCACCGGCACATCAGCAACCAGTACTGAATCCACGCCGACGCGAGCGCATTCTGCGTAGAACTCATCGATACCACGGTTGAATACCAGGTTGGCATACATCAGCAAGCCGATCGGAATAGCCGGGTATTTCTGGCGAATCGCCGCCAGCATTTCGAAACACTGGGTTGGGGTTACCCCCGAAGCAAATGCGCGCAGGGTCGCGTTCTGGATGGTTGGACCGTCAGCCAGCGGATCGGAGAACGGAATGCCCAGCTCCAGGGCGTCAGCACCGCCTTCGATCAGCGCATCAATGATTTTTAGCGACTGCTCCGGGTTCGGGTCACCTAAGGTCACGAAGGGGACAAAGGCGCCTTCCTTGCGGGCCTTCAGTTGGGCAAACAGGTTGTCGTAGCGTTCCATCAGATTTCCCCTCGCGCTTTCAGAATATCGTGTACGGTAAAGATGTCTTTGTCGCCGCGGCCGGACAGGTTCACTACCAGCAGCTGCTCTTTTTCCGGGTTTTCGCGCATCATTTTCAGCGCGTGGGCCAGGGCGTGGGATGATTCCAGCGCCGGGATAATCCCTTCGTGACGGCTCAGCTCTTTGAAGGCATCGAGCGCTTCATTATCAGTAATCGACACGTACTCGGCGCGACCAATGCTGTTGAGGAAGGCGTGCTGCGGGCCGACGGACGGGAAGTCGAGACCGGCAGAGATCGAGTAAGATTCTTCAATCTGGCCTTCGTCAGTCTGCATCATCGGTGATTTCATGCCGAAGTAGATGCCCACGCGGCCATGCTTCAACGGTGCGCCGTGCTCGCCGGTTTCGATACCGTGACCGGCCGGTTCTACGCCAATCAGGCCGACGCTGGTCTCGTCAATAAAGTCGGCGAACATACCGATGGCGTTGGAGCCGCCGCCGACGCAGGCAATCACCGCATCCGGCAGACGACCTTCTTTCTCACGCACCTGCACTTTGGTCTCTTCACCGATCATGCGCTGGAATTCACGCACGATGGTTGGGAATGGGTGTGGGCCCGCGGCGGTACCGAGCATGTAGTGCGCGGTTTCGTAGCTGCCAGACCAGTCGCGCAGCGCTTCGTTACAGGCATCTTTCAGGGTCGCGGAGCCACTGTGTACCGCGATGACTTCCGCGCCCATCAGGCGCATACGGAACACGTTCGGTGACTGACGCTCGATATCTTTAGCGCCCATATAGATACGGCACTTCAGGCCGAGCAGGGCACAGGCAAGCGCAGAAGCCACGCCGTGCTGACCGGCGCCGGTTTCGGCGATGATTTCGGTTTTGCCCATTCGTTTTGCCAGCAGCGCCTGGCCCAACACCTGGTTGGTTTTGTGCGCGCCGCCGTGGAGCAGGTCTTCACGCTTGAGGTACAGCGTGGTTTTGGTGCCCGCCGTCAGGTTGCGGCACTTAGTGAGCGCCGTTGGGCGGCCAGCATAGTTTTTCAGCAGGTCGGTAAATTCGGCCTGGAAGTCAGGATCTTTCTGCGCGCTAACAAACGCTTCTTCCAGCTGGCGCAGGGCCGGCATCAGAATCTGCGGAACGTACATACCGCCAAATTCGCCGAAATAGGGGTTCAGTAAAGTACTCATTATTGCTCCTTAATATGCGCGCAGCGTCTGAAATACCGAGGCCAGTTTGCTGGCGTCTTTAATACCCGGTTTTGACTCGACACCTGAATTGAAATCCAGCCCGGCGCAGCCGCTTTTGGCTGCGTCTACGCAGTTGTCTGCGCTTAACCCACCGGCCAGCATCACGTTGCTGAGATCCTGACCTTGTAACAGAGACCAATCAAAACGCTGACCGGTGCCGCCCTGACCATTGTCGAAGAGATATTTGTCGACATGATTCAGATTGCGCGGCGGCAGTGTGTCGGCCACGCTCAGCGCTTTCCAGATTTGCACGCCATCCGGCAATTGCGCACGCAGAGCGTCAATATAGGTCTGGTCTTCATCACCGTGCAGTTGCACCGCGCTCAGCGATAGCATGGCGGCAAGCGCGATCACCTCGGCCTGCGGCGTATTGCGAAACACGCCGACGTAGCTCAGCGGCGCGGCGGCCATCACCTCACGGGCCTGCTCCACGCTGACCGCACGCGGCGACGCGGGAACGAAAATCAGCCCGCCGTAAATCGCGCCGGCCTCATAGGCTGCCTGGGCATCCTGGGCGCGGGTCAGCCCACAGACTTTATTTTCCCCCAGCAGCACGCGGCGGACGGCGGCATTGAGGTCATCATGAGACATCATCGCCGAACCAATCAGAAAGCCGTTGGCGAAGTGCGCCAGCTCGCGAACCTGCGCGTTGGTGTTAATCCCGGACTCGCTGATAACCGTCACATCGTGCCCCAGACGCGGCGCCAGCTGGCGGGTACGGTTGAGGTCGATGGAGAGGTCACGCAGATCGCGGTTATTAATGCCGACGACTTTGGCCTTCAGCGCAATGGCGCGTTCCAGCTCTTCCTCGTTGCTCACTTCAGTCAGCACGCCCATATTCAGACTGTGCGCCACGGCGGCAAGCTGGCGATACTGCTCGTCGTCCAGCACCGAGAGCATCAGCAGGCAGGCATCCGCCTGATGGAAGCGCGCCAGGTAGATCTGGTAAGCGTCGATGATAAAGTCTTTGCACAGAATCGGCTGCGGCGCGATTTGGCTGACGATTGGCAGGAAATCGAAGCTGCCCTGGAAATACTTCTCGTCAGTTAAAACCGAAATCGCCGAAGCGTAGTGTTTGTACACGTTGGCAATACGCGCCGGGTCGAAATCATCACGGATCACCCCTTTCGACGGCGAGGCTTTTTTACATTCCAGAATAAACGCGGTGCGGGTGCCGCGCAGCGCGTCATAGAAACTACGCTGGCTTGGCTGCACGTCGTTCTGGAACGAGGCTAACGGTTGTTGTTGTTTGCGGGCTGCTACCCAAATCGCTTTATCGGCCACGATTTTTGCTAATACGGTCTGCATTTTTTATCCTCTTGCCGCTAATGCGGTGACGCGGTCGTAGGCTGCGCCGCTGTGCAGCACATCCAGCACTTGCTTGACGTTGGCCTTCAGGTCTTCATGACCGTAAAGACGCATCAACATGGCGACGTTTACCGCCACAGCAGATTCATGCGCAGCTTCACCTTTACCTTGTAGTAAGCGCGTCAGAATGTCACGGTTTTCTTCCGGGGTGCCGCCTGCCAGCTCGGCCTGATGGTAAGGCTTGAGGCCGAAGTCATCCGCAGTAAGCTGGTAGCTCTTAATTTCCCCGTTATTCAGCTCGGCAACCACCGTTGGCGCATGGAGCGAGACTTCATCCATCCCGCCGCTGTGGACTACTGCCGCACGTTCATAACCCAGTACACGCAGGGTTTCGGCGATCGGCAGTACCAGTTCCGGACTGTAAACGCCAATCAGCGCCAGCGGCGGGTGCGCCGGGTTAATCAACGGACCCAGCACGTTGAACAGGGTGCGGGTTTTCAGCTGTTGGCGAACCGGCATCGCATGGCGGAAACCGGTGTGGTATTTCGGTGCGAACAGGAAGCACACGCCGAGTTCATCCAGCGCCTGACGCGATTTGTCGGCGTTCATATCGAGATTAATGCCGAAGGCGGCCAGCAGATCGGAAGAGCCCGATTTGCTGGAGACGCTGCGGTTGCCGTGCTTGGCGACTTTTAGCCCACATGCGGCGGCGACAAAAGCGCTGGCAGTGGAGATATTGATGCTGTTGCTGCCGTCGCCGCCGGTGCCGACGATATCGGCAAACGGGTAGTCCGGGCGCGGGAACGGCGCGGCGTTTTCCAGCAGCGCGGTGGCGGCACCGGCGATTTCGTTCGGGCTTTCGCCACGAATTTTCATGCTCACCAGCGCGGCGGCCAGCTGCTCTGGCTTCACTTCACCGCGCACTACGGCGGAAAACAGCACGTGACTTTCCTGCTGGCTCAGCGTTTGTGCCTGATACAGTTTTTCCAGAATTGGCTGGAGTGTGTTGCTCTGCTCCAGCTTCTGCAGCGCCCATGCCAGGGTTTGTTCCAGCAGGCGTGCGCCCTGAGTGGTGAGGATCGATTCCGGATGGAACTGGAAACCGCAAACGCGATCGGCATCGTGCCGGACCGCCATCACCATTCCGTTAAAGTGGGCGTTGATGGTTAAGCCTGCCGGAATATTGCTGCCTACCAGCGAGTGGTAGCGGGCGACCGGCAGCGGGTTGCTTAAGCCGTCGAACATCGCCTGACCGTCGTGTTCAATGCTGGAGGCTTTACCATGCAGAATTTCGCCAGCCTGGCCGACATAGCCGCCGTAGGCTTCAACAATTGCCTGATGGCCAAGACAGATGCCGATAATGGGCAGCTTGCCGCGCATGCGCGTCAGCAGCTCCGGCATGCAGCCCGCTTCCGACGGCGCCCCCGGGCCGGGAGAGAGCATCAGCACCGGATTGTCCATGGTGCCGAGGCGGTCGATTAAGGTTTGTGCCGGAACGTGGTTACGGTAAATCACCACGTTGTGCCCATTTGCGCGCAGCTGATCTGCCAGGTTGTACGTAAAGGAGTCGATATTATCGAGCAGCAGAATGTCAGCCATCAGAAAATCTCCTGTGCATGATGGGCGGTGGCGATGGCGCGCAGAACTGCACGCGCTTTATTACGGGTTTCATCGGCTTCAGACTGCGGGACAGAATCCAGCACCACGCCTGCGCCGGCCTGCACGGTGGCAATCCCGTTTTCAACGAATGCCGAACGAATAACGATGCAGGTGTCGAGGTCGCCGTGGGCGGTAAAGTAGCCCACCGCGCCGCCGTAGCTGCCGCGGCGTTTGCCTTCAGCGGCGGCAATCAGCTGCATCGCACGGACTTTTGGCGCGCCGCTGAGGGTGCCCATATTCATGCAGGCACGGTAGGCGTGCAGCACATCGAGGTCCTGACGCAGCTCGCCAACTACGCGCGAGACGAGGTGCATCACGAAAGAGTAGCGGTCCACTTTTGTCAGATCGGCCACGTAGCGGCTGCCCGGCGTACAGATGCGGGCCAGATCGTTACGCGCGAGGTCAACCAGCATCAGATGCTCGGACAGCTCTTTGTGGTCGGTACGCATCTCCAGCTCAATGCGGCTGTCGAGGTCGCGATCCAGCGAGCCGTCGGCGCGGCGGCCGCGCGGTCGGGTACCGGCAATCGGGTAAATTTCAATCTGACGATTAGTGGCATCGTACTTCAGCGAACTTTCCGGCGACGCGCCGAACAGAGTGAAGTCGTTATCCTGCATAAAGAACATGTACGGGCTTGGGTTGCTCTTTTTCAGCACATCATAGGCTGCCAGCGGGGAAGGGCACGGCAGCGAGAAGCGGCGAGACGGCACCACCTGGAAAATTTCTCCGGCGCGAATGGCTTTTTGCATTTTGCGCACCACGTCGCCGTACTCTTCATCGCTTTGATTGGTTTCGCAGCGCATCTCTTTAATGGTGTGTACCGGCAGAGCTGTCGGCGGTTCATTCAGTTGCTGGCGTACCTGCGCGATACGCTGAAGCAAACGATCTTTTTCCGACTCAGACGGGGTAAACAGGCTCGCCTGAATGCGCGTGTTTTTAGTCTGATGGTCGATTACCAGCAGCGTTTCGGCCAGATAGAAGCAGTAGTCCGGGCAGGCTGTGTCGCTTTCAAGCTGCGGTAAATCCTCAAAACCGGCGACCAGGTCGTAAGCGAACAGGCCGCCGAAGAACATCGCTTCACGCTCGTCCTGCGGAACGTCGACCAGCTCTTGCAGCAGGCGGAAGGCGTCAAACACCGACAGCGAGCACAGGCGGGCATCTTCATCCAGCAGCGTGCTGACCGACGGGAAACGCAGCACGCGGCTGTTCGGCTGGCGAGTGTTCTCAACGCCTGCAGGCAGCGCGGCATCGAGCAGCGGCAGCAGGGAGGCACCGTTATCGGAAAGCGCCTGCAGCGTGACGGTATCGCCCAGTGCGGTGATGCGCAGCGCGCTATCGACCAGCAGCAGGCTTTTTAAGTCGTTTTTACTGTCAATATCGGCTGATTCAAGCAGCAGCGTCGCCGGACGCGCGCCGCACAGCTGGTGGAACAGTGCGGTGGGGTTTTCACGGTAAATTGCGTCGCTGGTCAGAAGCTCGAGCATAGGTTTTTGTGTTTGCATCGTTGTTCTCGCCTGTTCTGTCTCTTTTTTGCTTAATAAAAAGCCCGCTCATTGGCGGGCTGGGTATCTGTATGCTTAACGCAGACGTGATGACTCCGCCCTATCGGGAAGTACGCCACCAACCGCCGTGCAGAGCAATCATTTTACATGTCATTTGCAGATACCTTACTAAGTGAACTTGCGTACTAGTTAACTAGTTCGAAGGGGCAAAGTCAACCCCTGATTTCAGAATTTCCCGTAATCCCGCTATGATAGGCCGCTAACAACGCTGAGTCGTATTAAGGAAGCCGTTTTGAGCGATACCAATTACGCAGTGATTTACGATCTGCACAGCCACACCATCGCCTCGGATGGCCGCCTGACACCGGAAGAACTGGTGCACCGCGCCGGGGAGATGCGGGTGGGGACGCTCGCTATCACCGATCACGACACCGTGGATGGCATCCATCGCGCGCAGGCGGAAATTGCCCGCGCCGGGCTGCCGCTCACGCTGATTACCGGGGTGGAAATTTCTACGCTGTGGGAAAATCATGAAATTCATATCGTTGGGCTGAATATCGATATTGCCAACCCGACGCTCACTGCCTTTTTAAACGCACAGATCGATCGCCGCCAGCAGCGCGGAAAAATGATCGCCGAGCGCCTGGAGAAAGCGCATATTCCCGGCGCCTGGGAAGCCGCGCTGAAAATGGCTGAAGGCGGCGCGGTGACCCGCGGCCACTTTGCCCGTTTCCTGGTCGAGCAGGGTAAAGCCAGCAATATCGGCGATGTCTTCAAAAAATATCTCGCGCGTGGGAAAACCGGTTACGTTCCGCCGCAGTGGTGTACAATAAAGGAAGCTATTGATGTCATTCATCATTCGGGTGGGGTAGCGGTTATTGCTCACCCGGGGCGGTACAATCTGTCCGCCAAGTGGCTGAAAAGATTGCTGGCACACTTTAGTGAACACGGCGGCGACGCGATGGAAGTTGCCCAGTGCCAGCAGGCGCCGCACGAGCGCGCTCAGCTTGCCACCTATGCCCGCGAATACGGTTTACTGGCGTCACAAGGGTCGGATTTCCATCAACCCTGCCCGTGGATTGAGCTGGGCCGCAAACTGTGGTTACCCGCAGGCGTCGAGGGAGTCTGGCAGCGCTGGGAGCAGCCGCAGAATACAACTGAGAGGGAAGCATGAGTCAGTTTTTTTATATCCATCCGGATAACCCGCAGCCGCGTCTGATTAATCAGGCGGTTGATATTGTGCGTAAGGGGGGCGTCATCGTCTACCCAACCGATTCCGGCTACGCGCTGGGTTGCAAAATTGAAGACAAAGGCGCGATGGAGCGGATTTGCCGCATCCGTCATCTGCCGGACGGCCACAACTTTACGCTGATGTGCCGCGACTTGTCCGAACTGTCGACCTACTCCTATGTCGACAACGTGGCGTTTCGTCTGATGAAAAACAACACGCCAGGCAACTACACTTTCATCCTGAAAGGGACCAAAGAGGTGCCGCGTCGCCTGCTGCAAGATAAACGTAAAACGATTGGCATGCGCGTGCCGTCTAACCCGATAGCTCAGACGCTGCTCGAGACCTTAGGCGAGCCGATGCTCTCCACCTCGTTGATGCTGCCGGGCAGTGAATTTACCGAGTCTGATCCGGAAGAGATTAAAGACCGTCTGGAAAAGCAGGTGGATTTGATCATCCACGGTGGTTATCTGGGCCAGCAGCCGACCACGGTGATTGACCTGACCGAAGACTCGCCGGTTGTGCTGCGTGAAGGCGTCGGTGACGTGAAGCCGTTCCTGTGATGACCTGAACCCGGCAGTTGCCGGGTTATTCCCATGTCATGCGCCGATTTGCCCCTTCCTCAATAAAAGGCCAGGAACAAGCTGCCCATTTCTTCTAAAATTCGTGTAGTATGTGCGGTCACCATTTTGGGTGGGTAGCCTCGTTGCCATTAAAGCGCCGCTGCCCGCCTGCTTATGCGGCCCGGTGCATACTCCCGCGTTGCTAATGAAGTCTCAAGACGCCTGTGAAGGCGCACAAGTAAAATATTAAATTGTTTATAATCAATGATTTAATATTTTTCGGTTAATGGTTGTTACCAGCTTGTGTGACAGCCATTAGCCACATCGCTACACTCATCATGTATGTACACCTTTCCCTGCTGTTAATGTCTTCCTTGGTACATGTCTTTACTGGATATCAATACCGAGGGTTTATGACTTCTCATTTCCAAAATCTGTTAGTTGCGCATTATATGTACCCTGGTTAACCTAAGATTAATCCTAATGAATCAAGGGTGAGCATGGCGATCGGCAACAGACAGATTCAAAAGGAATCACCCAAAGAAGAGTTAGATCGCTTGCTGGATGAGCTTGCATTCACGCAGGAGCAGCGGGAGTTTATAGAGTCCATGCGGCAAGATAACGGGGATAAAAACAACCAGGAGTAGTGTCTATGGCGTGGATCTGTGAAGTGGGCAGCCGTAGTGCTGCCGATATTGCTGTTTGTGTGGTCGGTTCAAGATCAGTAGCCGATCTGTTGGTTTGTAGAGTTGAGTCTCGAAGTGTGTCTCAAGGTATAGATGGGCTATGGTGTGAGGTAACGTCTCGAAGTATTGCTTCATCTAAAGTTAAGTTTGTCACTTCGCGCTCTTCCGCTGATTTACTTGTTTGTTATGTGACATCACGTAGTGTTGCTGGGTGGACTAGAGAACATCCCCTCAAAGGAAAACTCTGACGAGGATAAATTGTAATCTTTTAATTTATTTAACATAGTCGCGTAATGGAAAAGGGCAGCAAACATTCTCAGCTTCAAGGTTACAATTTAAAACGGTTAATACGCTGCATTAAAATCCTTCACAGGAAGCCCTGTATTCAATTTTAAGTCACTAGCAGTACCATCGCATTACCTATGTCATAAAGCCCTCACGGCGAGTCATACAAGCTGCCTAACGGAGGGCTTTGTTCTCTGTCTCGTTTAGATTTAATTTATTGGCTGTAATTCTCAATGTTGCATTAAAATTAACCAATGGGCTACTGCTTTGTTCGCGGTAGCCCTTTTTTATTTTCTCATATTATTCTGTAGATAAGTCTGAATTCGCTTGCGGACGAAAGCCATCCATATTGTGCCATACTGGTTAGCAGTCTTATCATTTTTAGCTCACCAAGCCATCATTTTTTTCCTGAGAATTGGTTTTATTTGCTATTTTAGTTGCGGATTTACCAACATCATTAGCAGTACTAAGAGCCTGCTCAGCTAATGTCTTAATGCGTTCAGAAAGACCTGGAACAACTTTCAATGCCTCTTTAAATGTATCTGATGACAGTAATTCATGGTACGGACTTCCATGAGTCTCTGATTCAACCAGACGAAGAGGCAATTCATCAAACCTTGAGAGCGCTGATGCAAGCAGTTTTGCCTCAAGATTTTTATCGATCCGTGATGCCTCGTTCCTAAATCCTTCATAGGCACGAGATACTGATGCTTTGAACGCATAATCCTCTGCAAGGCGAAAACGTTGACCAATTTGTTTTGTTGCCAACCAAGCAAACCAAACAGGACCACCTATTGTAAGAACTGATAAAAATAACCTAGCTGTTATACTCGAGGCAGAAGTCGAACTTTGTGTAGCAATAAGAAGATTGTGTATATTATATGTTCCCACTATAGCAGCAATAAGTAACGCAATAATTAAAGTCACAATCCAAAACCACATGGATTTATTGAGGGAGTTTGAACGCTCACTGAAGGCCGCTGCAAGTCCAACACTGGTTGATGCTGCATAGGCAGTTTCACATCGTTTCAAAATATCTTCAGCTTGTGTTTTCATGATACCTAAGTCAGAAAGAACTATATCACTATTGCTTTTGTTATCAGCTGTTTTTTCAGCATCCTTAGCAGACTTGGTAAT
>NZ_JANEWH010000116.1:0-14917 GCF_028069715.1 Kluyvera sp. Awk 3
GTTTTACTCTCGCTCTGATTAATTGACGATAAACCCCGTAAAGTTAATCTCGTCAACACGGCAATGCGCCGTCAGAATAACTGAAAGTAAGGACTTAATGATGAAAAAATTAACTGCTCTGTTTGTTGCTTCTACTCTGGCTCTGGGCGCGGCTAATCTGGCTCATGCGGCAGATACGACTTCTACAACCACCACCGACGCCACGCAGCCGGCCGGTAAAATGATGCATCATCACAAAGGTAAGATGGGCCCGCGTCACGATATGATGTTCCAGGGACTGAACCTGACCGATGCGCAGAAACAGCAGATTCGCGACATCATGAAAGACAGCCGCGAACATATGAAACGTCCGCCGCAGGAAGAGATGCGTGCGATGCATAACCTGATTGCCAGCGACAGCTTCGATAAAGCGAAAGCGGAAGCGCAGATTACGAAGATGGAAGAGCAGCATAAAGCCATGATGCTGTCTCGTCTGGAAACCCAGAACAAGATTTACAACATCTTAACCCCGGAACAGAAAAAGCAGTTTAATGCTAATTTTGAGAAGCGTCTGACAGAACACAAAGCGCCAGAAGGTAAAATGCCTGCTGCGCCTGCCGAATAATCCACTCGGCACACTGTCTTAAGACCGCCGAAGTTGCTCATAAATGCCAAAAGGCTATGGGCAGCTCCGGCGGTTTTCTTCTTTATTTCTTCCAGAAATCATCAAACACGGTAATCGGCGGACGGCGCTTATGCTCGGTCTTCAGATACCAGCCTTCGATAGTCTTTGCCAGCTCTGGCGCCAGCGTTTTGCCTTCCAGATAATCGTCAATATTGTCGTAGGTGACGCCCAGCGCCACTTCGTCTGGCAGAGAAGGGCGGTCATCTTCGAGGTCGGCGGTGGGGGCTTTCTTATAAAGATGCTCCGGACAGCCTAGGGCGGCCAGCAGCTGTTTGCCCTGGCGTTTATTGAGACGGAAGATCGGGTTAATGTCGGTGCCGCCGTCGCCGTACTTCGTAAAGAAGCCGGTGATAGCTTCCGCGGCGTGATCGGTCCCGACCACTACGCCGTGAGTCATACCTGCAATACTGTACTGGGCTTTCATACGTTCGCGAGCTTTTTCATTACCGCGAACAAAGTCGCTCAGCTCGATACCCGCCTCACGCAGCGCCTGCTCGCTGGCCAATACAGCACCTTTAATATTAACGGTCAGCACGCGATCCGGCTGGATGAAAGCAATCGCGTCCTGGCAGTCCTGTTCGTCGGCCTGAACGCCGTAGGGCAGGCGTACGGCGATAAACTGCAGCGCGCTATCGCCGCTTTCCGCCCGCAGTTCATTAATAGCCTGCTGGCACAGTTTACCAGTCAGGGTAGAGTCCTGGCCCCCGCTGATGCCCAGCACCAGTGATTTGATAAACGGATAGGTTTTCAGGTATGACTTAAGAAAATCCACGCTGCGACGGATCTCTTCTTGTACCTCAATCTGCGGTTTTGCGCCGAGCGCCTGAATAATTTCTTGTTGTAATGCCATTTACCCCTCCGGAATGTAGTGTGCCAGCCTTGCCGTTAGCCCATCAGAACAAAGTGTTAAAGCTACCTCTTTGACGGTAAAACGACAAGGATCACAGTTTTGACTGCGGTAAATTAATCCGATTTTTCGGTCCTGATGAGATTGATTTCGGCGTATTGGTTGATAAATAGCAATATTTATCCCACGCTTATTACACATTGAACGAAAGGAGAGGGAACATGAATAAAAAAGTCGTAGGGCTTCTGGGCGCCGGCGCTGTGCTGGCGATGCTGGCGGGTTGTACTGCATACGATCGTACTAAAGATCAGTTTACTCAGCCGGTGGTCAAAGATGTTAAAAAAGGGATGAGCCGTTCACAGGTAATGCAAATTGCCGGTAAACCGTCTTCTGAAGTCACCATGATTCACGCTCGCGGCACCTGCCAGACCTATATCCTGGGTCAACGAGATGGTAAAGCTGAAACCTATTTTGTGGCTCTCGATGAGACTGGCCACGTGATCAACTCCGGCTACCAGACGTGTGCTGAGTACGATACGGACCCGGCTGCTGCTAAGTCATAATCGTGTGTTTATAGGATGCCTACGAAAACCCGACCTCTGTGTCGGGTTTTTTTATCAGATCTGATGCTTATTTCTTGTCGCGAATTATTTTGAGCAAAGTGTGAAGACAGTCAAAACCGAAGGTCAATGAGAGACAATTTTTGCCTGTTAAGAATTATCAGTAGGCAAATTGTTGCCGTATACTCAATGCATAAACAGAAGATAACTCATCTGTTACATACGAGGGTAGTGGGCACATGGAACATCGCCCGGTGATGACAGATTTCACAAGTTGAGGAAGCGTGAATGGAAAAGAAACATATCTATCTTTTTTGCTCTGCGGGGATGTCCACTTCATTGTTGGTATCTAAAATGCGAGCGCAGGCTGAGAAGTACGAAGTACCGGTAGTGATCGAAGCATTCTCAGAAGCTTTTGCCGCAGAAAAAGGCCCGCAGGCAGATGTTATTCTGCTCGGCCCGCAAATCGGCTATATGCTGAACGATATTAAAAAGATTTTACCGAACAAGCCGATCGAAGTTATCGATTCAACGTTGTACGGTAAGGTAGATGGTTTAGGCGTGCTTAAGGCAGCGGTTGCTGCAATTAAAAAAGCCGCTGCGCAATAATTTTATAATTTTCCCGTCAAAGAGTTATTTCATATTTCAATCGCCGCAATATTAATTGCGGCCTTTTAAGGGTATTTTTCTATGAGTAAAGTGATCGATTCGCTTGAAAAGGTACTCCTTCCTTTTGCCGTTAAAATAGGAAAACAGCCACACATTAATGCGATTAAAAACGGTTTTATTAAATTAATGCCGCTGACCCTTGCAGGGGCCATGTTTGTATTAATTAACAACGTTTTTCTGAGCTTTGGTGAGGGATCATTCTTTTATTCAATGGGGGTTCGCCTGGACGCGTCAACCATTGACACGTTAAACAGCTTTAAAGCTATTGGCGGTAACGTTTATAACGGTACTTTAGGTATTATGTCGCTGATGGCACCTTTCTTTATCGGTTCAGCCTTAGCGGAAGAGCGTAAAGTTGACCCGATGGCGGCTGGCCTGTTAGCGGTAGCGGCATTTATGACCGTCACCCCATACAGCGTTGGCGATGCCTATGCGGTTGGCGCGAACTGGCTGGGTGGTCAGAACATCATTTCCGGTATGATTATCGGTCTGGTGGTGGCTGAACTGTTCACCTTCGTTATCCGTCGTAACTGGGTTATCACTCTGCCAGACAGCGTACCGTCCTCGGTGTCGCGTTCCTTCTCGGCGTTAATTCCAGGCTTCCTGATCCTGTCCATCTTCGGCATCATCTCGTGGATTCTGTCTTCTTACGGCAGCAACTTCCACCAGATCATCATGGACTCCATCTCCAAACCGCTGGCGGCAATGGGTGGCGTGGTTGGCTGGGCATACGTACTGTTCAACTCCCTGCTGTGGTTCTTCGGTGTGCATGGTTCACTGGCGCTCACCGCGTTGGACAACGGCATCATGACCCCATGGGCGCTGGAAAACATCGCGCTGTACAACCAGTACGGCTCTGTTGATGCGGCTATCGCTGCGGGCCAGCAGTTCCACTTCTGGGCGAAACCGATGCTGGATTCCTACATCCTGCTGGGTGGTTCCGGTGCGACTTTAGGCCTGATTATCGCTATCTTCATCGCCTCTCGCCGCGCTGACCATCGTCAGGTTGCGAAACTGGCTCTGCCGTCGGGTATCTTCCAGATTAACGAACCGATTCTGTTTGGTCTGCCAATCATCATGAACCCGGTTATGTTTATCCCGTTCGTGCTGGTACAACCGATTCTGGCTGCCATCACCCTGGCTGCTTACTCGATGGGTATCATCCCTCCGGTAACCAACCTGGCACCGTGGACCATGCCAACCGGCCTGGGCGCCTTCTTCAACAGTAACGGAAGCGTCGCGGCACTGCTGGTCGCACTGTTCAACCTCTGTGTCGCAACGATGGTGTACATGCCGTTCGTGATTATCTCGAACAAAGCGCAGGCCACCATTGAAGAAGAAGAAAGCGAAGAAGACATCGCTGCCGCTCTGAAATTCTAATGCCAATGCGGTATGGAGCCGGTCTCCATACCGCCCTCAACAAAAGGAATAAATATGTTTGATCTGGATAATGTCGTTGCTGAGGACGTGCAGGAAAACGATCTCGAAGAAGTGGTGATGGGCCTGATTATCAACTCCGGACAGGCGCGCAGCCTGGCATACGCCGCGCTGAAGCAGGCGAAGCAGGGTGATTTTGCTGGCGCGAAAGCGACCATGGAACAGTCCCGCGTTGCCCTGAGCGAAGCGCACCGTGTGCAAACGCAGCTGATTGAAAGCGATGAAGGCGAAGGCCGTATGAAGGTGAGCCTGGTGCTGGTTCATGCGCAGGATCATCTTATGACGTCAATGTTAGCGCGTGAGCTGGTTGCTGAATTGATCGAACTTCACGAGAAGGTACAATAGGCTTTTCCCTATGAGGCAACCTAAGATGATCACCATGGAAATCAACACCGCCCGAGAACAACAGCTCTTTAACGGTAAGAATTTTCATGTCTTCATCTACAACAAAACGGAAAGCATCAGCGGGCTGCACCAGCATGACTACTACGAGTTCACTATCGTACTGACCGGGCGCTACTATCAGGAGATAAACGGCAAACGGGTTATGCTGGAGCGCGGAGACTTTGTGTTTATCCCGATGGGTTCACATCACCAGAGCTTCTATGAGTTTGGCGCGACGCGAATCCTCAACGTCGGAATCAGCAAAGACTTCTTCGATACCCACTATCAGTCGCTGGTTCCGTTTGCGCTGGTTGCATCACAAGTCTATTCGATTAAAAGCACGTTTCTTAGTTACATTGAGTCGGTTATTTCGTCACTGCACTTTCGTGAAACGGAATTTGACGAATTTATTGAACTGGTTTCCTTCTACGTGATTAATCGCTTACGCCATTATCGCGAAGAACAGGCGCAGGATGTGACGCCGCAGTGGTTAAAATCTACTGTCGAAGCCATGCACGATAAATTAAAGTTTGGTGAAGGCGCGTTGGAGAATATGGTCGAGTTATCCGGGAAAACCCAGGAATATTTAACCCGAGCCACCCAACGCTATTACGGTAAAACACCGATGCAGATTATTAATGACATCCGCATCAACTTTGCCAAGAAACAGCTGGAAATAACGAATTACTCGGTGACCGATATTGCGTATGAGTCAGGTTATAGTAGCCCAAGTTTGTTTATTAAAACTTTCAAGAAGCTAACCTCATTCACACCGAGCAATTATCGCAAACAGCTGACGATTATCAAATAACGCGCTGCGGAATCACTCCGCAGCTCTGAATTAAAGACTTTAACTATCCACGTATAATGTGGAGGGTAACCCACGTTTACTTGTGGATCACGAGGGAGAAAGAGATGAGCCAGAAATTAAAAGTCGTCACAATTGGTGGTGGTAGCAGCTATACGCCGGAATTGCTGGAAGGTTTTCTCAAGCGTTATCACGAACTGCCGGTCAGCGAACTGTGGCTGGTTGACGTTGAAGATGGCCAGGAGAAGCTGGATATCATTCATGCCCTTTGCCAGCGCATGGTGGAAAAAGCCGGCGTACCGATGAAGGTCTATAAGACGCTGAATCGCCGCGAAGCGCTCGAAGGTGCCGACTTTGTGACTACGCAGCTGCGCGTTGGTCAGCTCAAAGCCCGTGAGAAAGATGAACGTATCCCGCTGAGCCATGGTTACCTGGGGCAGGAAACCAACGGCGCTGGCGGCCTGTTTAAAGGTCTGCGTACCATTCCGGTGATTTTCGACATCATTAAAGATGTGGAAGAAGTATGCCCGAACGCGTGGGTGATTAACTTTACCAACCCGGCGGGAATGGTGACCGAAGCGGTCTATCGCCACACCAATTTCAAACGTTTTATCGGCGTGTGCAACATTCCAATCGGCATGAAGATGTTCTTCACCGACGTATTGCGCCTGAGTGAGAAAGACGATCTTTCCATCGACCTGTTCGGCCTGAACCACATGGTTTTTGTACGCGATGTGCTGGTCAACGGCGAGTCTCGTTTTGCTGAACTGCTGGACGGCGTAGCCTCCGGTACACTGTCGGCGAACACCGTGAAAAACATTTTCGATATGCCGTTTAGCGAAGGCCTGCTGCGTTCTCTGAACCTGCTGCCGTGCTCTTATCTGCTGTACTACTTCAAGCAGAAAGAGATGCTGGCTATCGAAATGGGCGAGTATTACAAAGGCGGCGCGCGTGCGCAGGTGGTGCAGAAGGTTGAGAAGCAGCTGTTTGAGCTGTACAAAAATCCGGACCTGAACGTCAAGCCGAAAGAGCTGGAACAGCGCGGCGGGGCCTATTACTCCGATGCGGCGTGTGAGGTGATCAACGCTATCTACAACGATAAGCAGACTGAACACTACGTGAATATTCCGCACCACGGTCATATCGACAACATCCCGGCGGATTGGGCGATTGAAGTCACCTCTATCCTGGGCCGCGACGGCGCGAAACCGCATCCGCGCGTCACGCATTTTGACGAGAAAGTGCTGGGTCTGATACATACCATCAAAGGCTTTGAAATCGCGGCCAGTAAGGCAGCGATCAGCGGTGAATTTAACGATGTGCTGTTGGCACTGAACTTAAGCCCGCTGATCCACTCTGATAAAGATGCAGAGATTCTGGCGCGCGAACTGATTCTGGCCCATGAAAAATGGTTGCCGAACTTCGCTGCCACCGTGGAGAAACTGAAACAGTGACAGGAGGCATGATGGAACGTTTGTTAATCGTGAACGCCGACGATTTTGGCCTGAGTAAAGGGCAGAACTACGGCATCCTCGACGCCTGTAAGAACGGACTGGTTACGTCCACCACCGCGCTGGTTAACGGCGCGGCTATTGACCACGCGGCTCAACTGAGCCGCCGTACGCCAGAGCTGGCGGTGGGCATGCACTTTGTGCTCACGCTGGGCGAACCGTTGACGCCGATGCCGGGCCTGGCCCGCGAAGGCAAACTCGGTAAGTGGATCTGGCAGGTGGCCGAGGAAGATGCGCTGCCGTTGGACGAGATTGAGCGTGAACTGGCGTGTCAGTATCAGCGTTTTGTCGATCTGTTCGACGCTGAGCCGACACATTTTGACAGCCACCACCATGTGCATATGATCCCGCAGATCTTTCCGCTGGTGGCCGAGTTTGCGAAATCCAAAGGCATCGCGCTGCGTATAGATCGCTCCATCCCGTACCCGTTTGCCCTCCCGGAAGGGTTGCGCAGCAGCGAGGGATTCAGCAGCGAATTTTACGGCGATGCGATTTCCGATGAGCTGTTCCTGAAGGTGCTGGACGACTCAACCGCACGCGGGGAAGGCTCGCTGGAGGTCATGTGTCATCCGGCGTTTGTCGACAATACTATTATGGGCAGCGCCTATTGCTACCCGCGCCTGGCGGAGCTGGACGTCCTGACCTCCGCATCGCTGAAATATGCCATTGCGGAGCGAGGCTATCGTCTCGGTACTTACCGCGACGTGTAATCGACCGTTTTACCCCCTCAACCCTTTGCCCGGCAGCGACCCTGCCGGGCTTTTTTGTGTATGACGATCGCTGGCGATTGCTGCTATTATAGGGGTTTACCGCTTTGTCTTACTGATTGTGAATTTAACTGCTTATGAAACCGCTTCGCCAACAAAATCGGCAGATTATCAGCTACGTACCGCGCACCGAACCCGCTCCCCCCGATCACGCCGTGAAGGTTGAAGGCTTTCGCGATGTGTGGTTGCTGCGTGGAAAGTACGTTGCGTTTGTGTTGATGGGCAGCGCGTTTTGTCGCTCGCAGGCGTTCAGTATCCCGGAGTCTGCCCAGCGTTGGGCTGTACAGATGCGCCAGGAAGGGGAGATCGACGCTTAATCGCGTTGGCTGGATATAAAAAAACCGCTGAGTCAGCGGTTTTTTTATCGGTATAACGGTCTGCTTTAGCGATGCGCCAGTTCGGCATCTTCTTCGCTATTCAGCACCTCTTTGTCGGTCTGACGCAGCCACTGACTGGTCAGGGTGCCGGCAGTCATGGAACCGCTGACGTTCAGCGCGGTACGGCCCATGTCGATCAGCGGTTCCACGGAAATCAGCAGCGCAACCAGCGTGACCGGCAGCCCCATCGCGGGCAGCACGATCAGCGCAGCGAAGGTTGCACCGCCGCCCACGCCGGCAACGCCTGCAGAGCTGACGGTCACCATACCAACCAGCGTGGCAATCCACAGCGGATCCAGCGGGTTAATGCCCACGGTTGGAGCAACCATCACCGCCAGCATGGCCGGGTAGAGACCTGCACAACCGTTCTGACCAATGGTCGCACCAAAGGAAGCAGAGAAGCTGGCAATGGATTCCGGTACGCCCAGGCGACGGGTTTGTGCTTCGACGTTCAGCGGGATAGACGCGGCGCTGGAGCGGCTGGTGAAGGCAAAGGTCAGCACCGGCCACACTTTACGGAAGTACTTCAGCGGGCTCACGCCGTTGACGCCCAGCAGAATGCCGTGCACCACAAACATGATCAGCAGGCCAAGGTAGGACGCGACTACGAAGCTACCCAGCTTGATGATGTCCTGCAGGTTAGAACCGGCGACTACTTTGGTCATCAGCGCCAGCACGCCGTACGGCGTCAGCTGCATCACCAGGCGCACCAGCTTCATCACCCAGCCTTGCAGGGTATCGATAGCGGTCAGTACGCGCTGGCCTTTCGGTTCATCATCTTTCAGCAGCTTCAGCGCAGCCACACCCAGGAATGCCGCGAAGATAACGACGCTGATGATAGAGGTTGGGTTAGCGCCGGTGAGATCCGCAAACGGGTTTTTCGGCACGAACGACAGCAGCAGCTGCGGTACGCTCAGGTCAGCAACTTTGCCGACATAGTTGCTCTGAATGGCGTTCAGACGTGCAGTCTCGGCGGTGCCCTGAACCAGACCTTCAGCGGTCAGGCCGAACAGGTTAGTCACCAGCACGCCGACCAGCGCGGCAATAAGCGTGGTAAACAGCAGGGTACCGATGGTCAGCACGCTGATTTTACCCAGCTGAGAGGCATTATGCAGACGGGCTACCGCGCTCAGAATTGAGGCGAAGACCAGCGGCATGACGATCATTTGCAGCAGTTGCACATAGCCGTTACCGACCACGTTAAACCACTGGATAGAGTCCTTCAGCACCTGGCTATCAGAACCGTAGATCAGCTGCAGCGCCAGGCCAAAGACCACACCGATAACCAGGCCGACCAGCACTTTTTTGGCCAGGCTCCACTGCTTGTGACGCGTTTGCGCCAGCGCCAGCAGCAATACGGCGAACACAACGACGTTCGCGATTAGTGGAAAGTTCATCCCCGTTCTCCTGAAGTTTTTTTCACGCCGTTCGCGGTGATTTTGTGTTGCCGCGGCGGGTGTCTTTTTAGGACAAACCCGTAAAGATTTGTCTGGATGTGAGAAGGTTAACAGAACTGAAATGGTACGCTTATATCCAAATGGAATGGATTATGCCAAAAATGCGATCTTCGCCGAATTATTGCTCAGCCCGGCGATGAATGAAGCGATTAAAGTCGGTTTGCAGCGAATTTATCATCGACGATGACCAGCGTATGGCGCTGTTTTCCGGTAGCGATTGCGGCATGAACACGGCGTAGGCAAACAGCGCCATACACAAAACGCGCTCCAGCTGATTCCCTTTACGCGGTGCGAGAATCGGCAGACGAAAACGCCAGCGGCAGGGCCACAGCAGCGGGACGCCCGCTGGCGTGAGCATGTCGGCGAGAATGTGGCTCAGATAGCCCAGCACCATCCCCTGTAGGGCATCGGCGGGGACTATCCAGCTGTCCGGTACTTTCAGATAGAAAAGGGTGAGCGCGGCAAAGACGGCGAGCAGGCTATGGGTAAAACCGCGATGGCCACACATCCGCGCAATGGGCTTCGATAACCAACTTAGCCGCTGCCCCAGGAAGGAGCGTGGGTGGTCAATATCCGGAAGCAGACAGGTCAATATCGCCGACGGCACGATGTGCCACCAGTCTCCTTGTGCCAGGACCGGCGTCAGTTCGGCATTTTTAGCAAATACCGCGCAGGCGATTGAAAAAAGGAGATGACCTTCCGCCGTCATGATGAAACCCATTAATCTGTGAATTCATACAGTATAGGGTTTTTATACAGTAGGCGGAAGAGGTTACAGTGTAACTCTTTGTCAAAAAATTAACGTGCCAGCCAGCCGCCGTCTACGGCCACCGTATAGCCATTAATGTAGTCCGAGGCAGACGAGGCGAGGAATACCACCGGGCCTTTGAGATCGTCTGGCGTCCCCCAGCGTCCGGCCGGAATACGGTCGAGGATTTCCTTGCTGCGTTCAGCGTCGTCACGCAGCTGCTGGGTGTTGTTGGTGGCCATATACCCCGGCGCGATGGCGTTGACGTTGATGCCGTGCTGAGCCCATTCGTTGGCCAGCAGGCGGGTGATGCCTAATACCCCGCTTTTTGAGGCGGTGTAGGATGGCACACGAATGCCGCCCTGGAAAGAGAGCATCGACGCAATATTGATAATTTTCCCGCCGTTACCTTGTTGCAGAAACTGTTTCGCCACCGCCTGTGAGAGGAAGAACACCGACTTCAGATTCAGGTTCATCACATCGTCCCAGTTCTTTTCGCTGAAGGTCAGCGCATCTTCACGTCGAATGGTCCCGGCGTTGTTGACAAGAATGTCGATACGGCCCGCGGCGGCCACGGCGGCGGGGACGATATCAGCAATGGCGTCAGGCTGGCTCAGATCGGCCTGAATCGCAAACATCCGACGGCCCAGCGCCGCCACTTTTTCTGCGGTTTCTTGCGGAATGCTGCGGCTGACGCTGACGATATCGCATCCGGCTTCCGCCAGCCCCAGCGCCATACCCTGACCGAGACCTTTATCGCAGCCGGTAACGAGTGCGACTTTACCTTGCAGATTGAAAGCATGAAGAATCATTTCGACCCCTGTATACGGTTTTTATCATTATGAGATGACCTACAGGGCTAAAGCATAGAAGGGCGTAGCGGAAAATTCAAATAAAAATAAAACAGTGTTTCATTTTTATGATTGGGTTGGCATTTGCGGGCACAATCCGTGCCCGCATCATGATTAGCCGCACAAATTTTCGCGGGTGAGGAATTCCAGAGACGGCAGCTTCACATCGGCCAGAGCGAAGCGCGGGTCGAGTTGGCTTTCCGGAGCCGGGACAACAATGGAGCGCATGCGCGCCGCTTTGCTGGCAATCATGCCATTCACCGAGTCTTCCAGCGCCACGCAGCACAGCGGATCGACATCCAGCGCGGCCGCGCAGTTCAGATAGACCTGTGGGTGCGGTTTGCTATAGGCTAACGTGTCGGCGGAAGCCAGCGCGTCGAACTGCTCGCGCAGGTCAAACATGGTCAGCACTTTTTCCAGCATGTATAGCGGAGAGGCGGAAGCCAGGCCGACTTTTAACCCTTGTGCTTTGCATAGCGCGACGGCTTCACGCACGCCTGGCAGCAGCGGGCGCGTCTGCTCAACCAGCGAAATGACGCGGGCAATCATCCGTTCAACTACGGCGGCACGGTCCGGGCCGCTCCATGGCTGTTGGCCGTACCACAGGTCGACCACCAGATCGATACGTAAACCGCGAGTATCGGGAAGCTCGTGACGACGGGTAAAATCGACGCCCAGCTCGCTCAGCACTTCGTGCTCGGCACGGTCCCACAGCGGCTCGGAATCGATCAGTAATCCATCCATATCGAATATTGCGGCGCGTATTTGACGCTCGGTGGACATAACTACCTCTCCTTTAGGGTAACGAATGCCGGTTAATGGTATATCATATCGGGCGTAAAGTCGGGCGAAAGTCACCTTCAGCAGGTAGACTTAATAAGCACTTAGCCCGAGAGTCTGCGTCTTAACAAGGGGAACCCATGACGTATCAACAAGCTGGACGCATTGCCATCCTCAAGCGTATTGCCGGGTGGGTTATTTTTATTCCTGCCCTGATCTCTACGCTGATTTCCGTGCTGAAATTCATGTATGAACACAGCGCTAAGCAGCCGGGAATCGATGCCGTCATGATGGATTTTGTCCACGTGATGGTCGACATGATGCGTTTCAATACGCCATTCCTGAATCTCTTCTGGTACAACTCGCCGCAACCGGACTTTCATAACGGCCTGAATATTATGTTCTGGGTTATTTTTGCGCTGATTTTCGTTGCGCTGGCGCTACAGGACTCCGGCGCGCGCATGGCGCGTCAGGCGAAGTTTTTGCGTGAAGGGGTGAACGATCAGCTGATTCTGGAGAAAGCGAAAGGGGCGGAAGGGATGAGCCGTGAAGCGCTGGAGGCCCGCGTTGAGGTGCCGCGTCATACCATTTTCGTACAATTCTTCCCGCTCTATATTCTGCCGATCATTGTGATTGTCGTCGGCTACTTTGTTCTGAAAGTGTTGGGGTTCCTCTAAAAGCAGCAAGCCCGGCGGTGGCCGGGCTTGTGATTATGCAGCAGGGATAGCGCGCGGTTTCCCCTGAGGGTCGACCGCGACATAGATAAACAGCGCTTCGGTCGCTTTATAGCGCTGACCAATTGGCTCTGATGACACCTTTTTTACCCACACTTCAATATTGATAGTCACCGACGTATTGCCGCGTTTGACGCAGCGCGCATAGCAGCACACTACGTCGCCGACCGCTACCGGGCGCAGGAACGTCATACCGTCTACCCGTACGGTCACCACGCGGCCATGGGCCACTTCTTTCGCCATAATGGCGCCACCAATATCCATTTGCGACATCAGCCAACCGCCGAAAATATCGCCGTTGGCATTGGTATCCGCAGGCATGGCTAAAGTGCGTAATACCAGCTCTCCCTGTGGAGCGTCATTCTGTAGTGTCATTATTATTCTCTGTGCTTACTTATGGTCATCTTGTGGCATATGACGATAGATATACACGCCGCTCAGCACGGTGAATACCAGCGTCAATGCCGTCAGGCCAAACACCTTAAAGTTTACCCAAATGTTTTGCGGTAACCAAAAGGCGATATAAATGTTTGCCAGCCCGCAGAGGATAAAGAACACCGCCCAGGCGAGGTTCAGCTTCGACCACACCGCTTCCGGCAGGGTGATCTCTTTGCCCAGCATGCGTTGAATCAGCGGCTTTTTCATCACCCACTGGCTAATCAGCAGCGCACCGGCGAACAGCGCGTAGATCACGGTGACTTTCCACTTAATAAACTCATCGTTATGGAAGAAAATGGTCAGGCCGCCAAACACAGCCACCAGAATAAAGGTGATCAGCGCCATTTTTTCGACTTTACGATAGCGTACCCAGCTATAAATCAGCACCACCGCAGTGGCGACAATCAGCGCGCTGGTGGCCGCATAGATGTCATAGATTTTATAGAAGGCGAAAAAGACAACCAGCGGTAAGAAATCAAGAAACTGCTTCATACTTCGATTCCGTAGTTCATGCCGCCCACCCACGGGCGGCATCAGATTATTGACGAATAAGCATATACACGCGGAATAAATAGATCAGCAACAAGGCGGAAATCAGGTTGCTGAGCGTGTTAGCCACCACGGCACCAAGGTATGGCGTCAGGAAGGCAAAGCTTGATGCAAACAACAGCAGCAGCGTTTTCGCCAGCATCCAGCCAACCACCGCGGGGGCAATCAGACGAATATTGGCCCAGCCGAGACGAGTGCTGTGACGAATGGCGGAAAAAACGCCCAGTTTATCCTGCACCATCATCACCGGGGCGAATGCCAGCACGATGGCCAGCAGGATGCCGGGAACCACGATCAGCATGACGCCCATTTGAATCAGGAACGTACTGATAAAAATGAGCACCAACAGCTTCGGCAGCACCGGCGCGCTGGCGCCAATCGCTCGCAGCGCACTGACCGGCTGACCGGCGGAGATAAGCTGAATCATCAGCAGAATACCGCCCGCCAGAATCGCATTACCGATGAGCCCGGCAAAGGTGGAAGCCGCAGAGGATTGCAGCAGAATTTGCTGCTGCTCCGGCGTCATGTTCTGCACCAAATCAAACAGCCCTGTGCTGCCTGCCAGATGCTCTCCGGTAGTCAGCGTCGCGAGCTGTTCATCGCTGGGGGAAAAGGCATGGCCAAGCACCACCGTGATAAATGAACAGAGCAAAGCAATCAGCAAAATGGTCACGAACTGATTACGGAAAAAATTACCCGTGTCACGGTATACAGACTGCGCCGTGATAGACATGCACTCTCCTTGAGTATTGCAGGTGTTAATTAGCCGGCAATTGTACCGCAAATCGCGCCTGCGTAGCAGCCTCTGCGCCGGCTCCGCTAAGTATATCTTTGTAAATAGGATTCAGCGGCGGCAGGCCGTATCGCGCGCGGGCGCGATTGCAGGCCTCATTGGGCTCGCCATTTTCACCGGACATGGCGAATTCGCGGCACGGAGAAGGGCGATTGGCATAGATGGTGCAACTGACCGAACCGCCGATTTCCCCCGAGAGGGCCGCGCAGCGGGGCTGACGCTGGTTGGTGCCGGTCATACAGCGTAACAAGGGGGTAACGGGCTCGGTGAGCTGCGCGGGAACAGGGCCACCGGCATCATCGGCTTCAGCCCAGTAAAAAGAGACTCGAAAATACGCACAACAGGCACCGCACGTCATGCACGGGTTGATTTCACTCATGATTACACCTGATAAAAACGCATCAACAAAATTGTCACGCTCTAAATTATCCAGCCGCTTTGATGCCGACAAGAGGGGGCAAAAAATTTTTTCCGACAAAATCAATGAAATTGATGTGGGTGATAATTTCCCGTCTGACATAGGTTGTGAAAATTGATCTGGAT
>NZ_JANEWH010000117.1:0-14503 GCF_028069715.1 Kluyvera sp. Awk 3
GAATGGCATAGGTCTTGGTGGAAAAGTTTTGTTACATCAAAGATGACCTTAGACATCATCAGTTCCAAAGAGTTTCTTAACAAATTTTGATATATTTAAAACTTACGGACTTATTAGAAGCACATTTGAGGTGGTTATGAAAAAAATTGCATGTCTTTCAGCACTGGCCGCTGTTCTGGCTATTTCCGCAGGTACTGCCGTAGCTGCAACCTCCACTGTTACCGGTGGTTACGCACAGAGTGATATGCAGGGCGTCGCTAACAAAGCTGGCGGCTTCAACCTGAAATATCGCTACGAAGCAGACAACAGCCCGCTGGGTGTGATCAGCTCCTTCACCTACACTGAAAAAAGTGACACCCAGAACGGCGTGTACACCAAAGGTCAGTACTACGGCATCACTGCTGGTCCTGCTTACCGCATCAACGACTGGGCTAGCATCTACGGTGTAGTCGGTGTTGGTTACGGTAAAGCACAGGGCAACCAGTTCCCGAACAATGACAGCACCAGCGACTACGGTTTCTCCTACGGTGCCGGTCTGCAGTTCAACCCGATCGAAAACGTAGCACTGGACGTATCTTACGAACAGTCTCGTATTCGTAGCGTTGACGTAGGTACCTGGATCGTAGGTGCAGGTTACCGCTTCTAATCACTTCGGTGATACAAAAAAGGGGTCTTGATGGCCCCTTTTTTAATGCCCTTTGTAAACCTATTTCCCGCCAGATTCAACAGCCCGCCGCAATGTAGTCACCGTTAGCGCTGATCGGGATGACCGTCAGATACAACACTATTGCGAAGACGATCAGCATCGCGCCGCCTGCGATTTTGACCGCCGGTATTACCCAGCGTGGTCCCGATACACCACCGAACATGGCTACCGTGCGTTCGCGCGCATAGCGCACCGCCAGTGATAACCCGAGAATCGACAGTGCCGTACCCAACGCCATCGTCATCACGGCGGCAATTCCCCACGTCACAATACCCAGCGCGTTCGCGAACATCAAAATCATGATGGCGCCGCTGCATGGTCGTGCGCCAATGGCCAGAATGACACCGAGCCGCGTTTTCCAGTCGCTTTCTGCAAGCAATGTACCTACGCCGTGTTGCCCACAGCCGCAGTTTTCGCCGTGTTGATGAAGCGGCTTAAGCGCAGAGATAGCCAACCTTCGTGGACGCAGGCTTCTCAGCGCTTGATAAATAATGAACAGTCCGAAGGCGCCAATCATCACCGCGCTGATTTTTTCGACATACCAGCGGCTGGTACTGAGATCGCCAGAGGCCAGGTTAAAACCTACCGCAAGGATAAAGACAAACAGAATCGCGCTGATGCCCTGCATCAGGCTGCCGATAAACGGCACCACGCGCGCGGCGAGCAGACTCTCTTTGTTGGTGCTCAGGTAGGTCGTGACGATGAATTTACCGTGCCCCGGGCCAATAGCGTGCAGCACGCCGTATAAGAAGGCACCCACCAGCAGCCATAGGCCACCGCTGTATTCGTGGTTGTTGAGCTGCAACAGATACATCACCAGATAACGGTGCAGGGTGATTTGCGTAGCCAGGCACCACTGGATAAAGGTGTTCCAGTGCGCGTGCAGCGTAAGTGCGCTGGCAAGCAGCAAAAGTAGCGTTAACCCAGCGGTGGGAAGGCGCCAGTCGCGCGCGAGACGTTGTGCGATCATCATTGAGCCTGAATCAGAAGGTCGTGAAGCAAGTATAGTAATGCAACGCCGGGGCGATTCGCTATCCGTTTACCGGCGTGAAAGGCAAACGGATAGCGACGGAGGAGGGGCGAAATTAGCTTTTGGGATCAAATAGATCGGTCTTCAGCGTATCGTAATCCACTTTTTGTAACTGGAAGTTGGTGATGTAGACCTTGCCGGCTTTTTGCGAGGAGATAAAGCGATACTTCGGCGTAATCTCTTTGGTTTGGATCCCGGTCCACTGCGAGAAGAAGCTCAGGAAATCGTTGGCGGAACGACGCGCCTTGATAATCTTGTGCGCTTTGTCATCGCTGGACAGCACCATAAACGGTACCTGGAAATTCTGCTGATATTTATCATCGTGCGCCAGATACTGTACCGCTTTGCCGCGCTCTTTGAACGCCAGCCCGTGATCGGAGAAGTAAACCAGCGAGAAGCTGTCGGTGTTACGTCGTAGCTGATCGTAAAGCTGGTTTAGCAGGCTGTCGGTTTGGGTCATGGTATAGAGATAGCATGACGTTTCCTTTGACTGCACGAACTGCGCATACTTGCCCTGGGTGCGGTCACAGGCCTGCGGATGCGAGCCCATAATATGCAGCACAATCAGCTGCGGCTGGCTACGCGTCGTCGACAGTACCTGAGCGGTCATTTTCAGCAGATCTTCATCGCGGGTATTTTTATCCGCTTCGAAGTCGCCGCTTTTCAGGAAGTGTGCTTCATCGGCGCGTTTGGCAATGCTGGCGATAGCCGTGTCGTACTCGCCAATCTGCCCCTGGTTGGAGAACCACCAGGTCTGGAAGCCGGCGCGGTTGGCGAGAGTCACGAAGTTATCCTGATACAGTGGTTTGCCGTCCACGACACGGTTCAACGTCAGCCCCAGCGATTTCTGCGTAGAGCCGCTGGCGGCAATATAATTAGTAAACAGATAGCCATTGACCGAGCTGGCGAACGGCGTGTTATCCCAGTGACCACCGAATGCGCCCAGCGCGTCGCGTCGCGCGCTTTCACCGATCACCACCACGTAAGTATGGTATTTCGGCTTCACGGCCACCACGTTCCAGGTGTCTTTCAGCCCGGAAAGCTGCGCCATGCGCTGCTGTTCGTCAATCACCTCGTTATTATTAACGATGATGTCTTTCACGAAGCGGAAGGCCGGATAGCCGCTATCTTTCAGCTTAAACCCCCAGCCATCAATCTTGTTTTGAATCGGCTGAACGAAGAACACGCCGATGCTGAATAGCAGACACAGCGTCTCTATCACGCCCCAGCGTTTTTTATCTGTGGCTTTACGGCGAACGGCAATCACGCCGAGCACGAAAATAAACAGGCCCACGAGGTAGCTATACCACGGGAAAATAGTGAAGATTTCCGTCGACTCTTCCACATTCGTGGAGTGCAGCGCCAGCAGCGTGTTGAAATTCGGCGCGCCATAGGCCTGACTGAAGGGGAAATAGAGCGCGGCCACGAGCGAATAAACCCCCAGCACCACCTTCTGCACTTTAGGCAGCGTGCGCCACAGCAGATGCAGCACGCAGGTAAATGCCACCGCGTACAGCAGGCTAAACGGGTAGCCCAGCGCCAGGTTTATCAGGATCGACTGTAAAAAATAAAGTCCCGTCCACGGGCTAACGGCCAGCCCACGTGCAGCAAGGGTTTCTTTCAGGGTTAGATTCATAGATTACAACTATCAAAACGCCATGTGCGTCCCCTGGCGTCAAGGGGTCTTTATTGGCCAGACGATGCGTGAAGAGGGGGATGCAAAGTACAGGGCTGCAAGAAGATAAAGCGAGCTTATTATTGGGTCAACTACTGATAACGAATTGTTTTGGGAGGGCGCTTACAAAACCAGAAAATAAACGCGGTTTTTGGGCGCAAACGGGTAGGTTGCCAGCACATGATGACAGCATGATGAAGCGGCGTCGCGACGCCGCTTAGCGGGACGGAGTGTCCTGTTTGGATTTGTTGTTGAACAGGTCGCACAGCATACCGATCAACATCAAGCGTACTTTAAAAGGAGAGTGGCTAAACACGCTGATACACCTCTTGAATTCGTTCATGGTTCCTCCTGCCTTCTGGCCCGTCAATCCGTGATGAGCGTTCGCATTACATACAGATATAGCACAGGCTATATTTTATAGCTATGGCTAAAACGTTAAATTTTTGTGCTTGGGTCACAATCCATTACAATGAGCGGACTTGATATGACGCGTTCAGGCGTCGCACAGATGAGGAAGCTTTATGGGCCGTCGCGCAGGTACGCCAATCACAAAAAAAGTGACGCAACTGGTTAACGTTGAAGAGCACGTGGAAGGGTTTCGCCAGGTGCGTGAAGCGCATCGCCGCGAGCTGATTGACGACTACGTTGAGCTGATTTCCGATTTGATTCGTGAAGTGGGTGAGGCGCGTCAGGTCGATATGGCAGCGCGTCTGGGCGTTTCTCAGCCAACGGTGGCGAAAATGCTGAAGCGTCTGGCTGGCGTTGGGCTGATCGAACAGATCCCCTGGCGCGGCGTATTTTTGACGCCGGAAGGGGAAAAGCTGGCTCAGGAGAGCCGTGAACGCCATCAGGTGGTCGAAAACTTTCTATTGGTACTTGGCGTCAGCGCGGATACCGCCCGTCGTGACGCTGAAGGTATTGAGCACCATGTTAGCGAAGAGACGCTGGACATGTTCCGTCAGTTTACCCTGAAGCACGGGCAATTCGTGGAATGAACCTTCCTTTTATACGCTCGCTGGCGCGCGACCGTTTTCTCCATTTGCTCATTCTCGTCGGCATCCTGCTGAGCTTTTTTGTTCCTTTCGCCCCCGCAAATTGGCCTGCGGCGATTGACTGGCACACCATCATTACGCTAAGCGGGCTAATGCTGCTAACCAAAGGGGTTGAGCAGAGCGGCTATTTTGATGTTCTGGGGCGAAAAATGGCGCGCCGTTTTGTCACCGAGCGTCAGCTGGCCCTCTTTATGGTGCTGGCGGCGGCGTTGCTTTCGACCTTTTTGACCAATGATGTGGCGCTGTTTATCGTCGTGCCGCTCACCCTGACGTTGAAAAAGTGGTGCGCGCTGCCGATTAACCGACTGATTATCTTCGAGGCGCTGGCGGTTAACGCCGGTTCGCTGCTTACGCCGATCGGCAATCCGCAAAACATTCTGCTGTGGGGGCGTTCGGGGCTGTCTTTCCCTGCGTTTACTCTGCAGATGTTGCCGCTGGCGCTGGCGATGATGGCCACCTTGCTGGTGCTGTGCTGGTGCTGCTTCCCGGCGAAAAAGTTGGTGTTTCAAAGCAGCGATCGCACACCTGAATGGCAGCCGCTGCTGGTGTGGAGTTGCCTGGCGTTTTATCTGATTTTCCTGACCGCGCTGGAGATGAAGCAAGAGTTGTGGGGGCTGGCAATTGTCGCAGCGGGCTTCCTGCTGCTTGCGCGTCGCGTGGTGCTCAGCGTCGATTGGGCGCTGCTGTTGGTCTTTATGGCGATGTTTATCGACGTGCATTTGTTGACTCAACTGCCGGTGTTGCAACACGCCCTCGGCGGCGTCAGTACGCTGTCCGGCGTGCCGCTGTGGTTAACGGCCATTGGCCTGTCGCAGGTGATTAGCAACGTGCCGTCAACTATCCTGCTGATTAACTATGTCCCGCCGTCGATGCTGCTGGCGTGGGCGGTGAACGTCGGCGGATTTGGCTTGCTGCCGGGGTCGTTGGCTAACCTGATTGCCCTGCGTATGGCCGCAGACCGACGTATCTGGTGGCGCTTCCACCTCTACTCGATCCCAATGCTGCTGTGGGCGGCGGCGGTAGGGTATGGGCTCTTCCTGCTCGTCAATCGCGTGTAGGCCTGATAAGCGCAGCGCCATGTACCATCGCCGGATGGCGGCGCTGCCTTATCCGGCCTACATCACCCATCCTCTGTGCCCACACTCTCACTCATCTCACAAAAAACGATCTTCAGGGTTGCGCACTTTTTCGACTTTGAGGTATATGACTAGTCATGAAATTTAAATGACTAGTCATATAGGAGTCGAATCATGAAACCATCACTGCCCGCCAACTTCCTGTGGGGGAATTCCGTCTCCAGCATGCAGACCGAAGGTGCCTGGAATGAAGGCGGCAAAGGGATGTCGGTATACGATATCCGCGAGCCAAAAGAGTTTGCTTCCGACTGGAAGGTCGCGACTGACTCCTACCATCGCTACGAAGAAGATTTTGATCTGATGAAAGATCTGGGGATGAACTGCTACCGTTTCCAGATCGCCTGGAGCCGCGTGTGCCCAACCGGTGATGGCGAGTTTAACGAAGAGGGCATCGCCTTCTACGATCGCTTTATCGATGCCCTGATTGCACGCGGCATTGAGCCTATGATCTGCCTGTACCACTTTGATATGCCGCTGGCGCTGGCGGAAAAATACAACGGCTTTACCGACCGCCGCGTGATGGAAGCCTTTATCCGCTACGGTAAAAAAGTGATCGACTGCTTCGGCGACAAGGTGACATGGTGGCTGACCTTTAACGAACAGAACCTCTACCATATGCCGGAAACGTTCCTGATTTCCGGCTATATGCGTGGCGAGAAAACCCTACGAGAGCTGTATGAAATTCAGCATCACGTGATGATGGCGCACGCGCATCTGACGAATTATCTGCATGAAACCAAACCGGGTAAATTGATGGGGGGCATGCTGGCGCACGCCCAGGTCTATCCGGCTACCTGCAAGCCGCGCGATGTGTTCTGTGCGCAGCAACTGGACGAATTCTTCAATCAGAATTTGCTGCGCGTCTTTGCGGGTGAGGGCTACAGCCCGGAAGTGATGCACTTCGTTAAGCAGTCCGGCTTTGATGATATTTATCGCGAGGAAGACCTGGCGGTGCTGGCGACCATGAAGAACGACTATATGGCCTTCAGCTACTACGCCAGCCGTACCCTCGACAGCGACCCTATCCCGGAAGGCACGCCGGTGAACAACTATATGCTGTTCGGCGACAAACCAAACCCGCACCTGAAGGCCACCGAATGGAACTGGCAGATAGATCCGCTCGGTTTTCGCAGTATCATTACCCGCTATTACAATGACTGGCGTCTGCCGGTGTTCCCGATTGAGAACGGTATTGGGGTGATAGAACACTGGGATGGAGAAAATCCGATCGCCGACGATTACCGCATCGCCTATCATCGCGATCATATTAACGCCATGAAAGAGGCGATTTTTGAAGATGGCGCGCAGGTCATTGGTTATCTGGGCTGGGGGCTCATTGATATTCTCAGCTCGCAGGGCGACATGCGTAAGCGTTATGGCGTGGTCTACGTCAATCGTGAAAACCACGATTTAAAAGACCTCAAACGTGTGCCGAAGAAAAGCTATGACTGGCTGAAACGGGCCATTCATAGCAATGGCGAAGAGATGTAACAACAGGAGCGGGTGATGGCAGCGAAGTACATCGCGATAGCGCGGGAAATTAAAAAACGGATTATCAGTGGGCAGTATCCCGCCGCTGAGCCATTGCCCGACCAGTTTGCGCTGGCCGCCGAATTTGGTACCAGCCGGATGACCATTCAGCAGGCGATGCGCCAGCTTATCGTTGAAGGGCTGGTTTATACCCGTCAGGGGCAGGGGACGTTTATTCGCAAGAACTTCCTCCAGCTCTCACAGTGGGATATTCACGGCAGCGACTACGCCGGGGCGACGGAAACCTGGGGACATCTGGGCAAGGTCGAAAGCCAGGTGATTCGCTTTGAGCTCCGTTTTCCCAGGGAGAAAGAGCAGGCATCGCTGCTGATTGACGCCGATTCACCGGTGTACGATTTTGTGCGCCTGCGTCTGCTGAACGGCGAGCCGCTGTCGCTGGATATTACGGTCATGCCGGTGTCGCTGGTGCCGGGGTTGAGTAAAGCACATCTCGAAAACTCGGTCTTTCGCTACGTGCAGGACAATCTTGGTCTGAAGATGATGGGGTCTTATCGCGTGGTGCGCGCGCTGAAGCCCAGCGAGCTGGATCAGCAGCATTTGAACTGTGACGCGAGTGACCCGATTCTGGAAGTGGAGCAGGTGATTTATCTGGATGACGGCACGCCGCTGGAGTATGCGCACTGCCACTATCGCTACGATCACGGGGGGATTGTGATCGTCAATAACGGATAAAAAAAGGGCGGGTGATTAACCCGCCCTTTTTGATCGTCTGGTTGACTTAGTTCAGACGAACCGGCATACCGGAACGGTTTTTCACCGCCTGGTCAACGATGCTCTGGTCAACGTCGGACTGGCTGGTCACCGCCTGTACCGCTTTGGTCAGGACAACCGGAACAGTTTCACCGCCTTCGAACTGCGCTTCAGTGGTAGACAGCGGGTTGTGTACTTCAATGAAGCGGCTGCCGTCTGGCTCCGTGGTCGCTTTAACCGGTTCATCGATAAACTGTACGCGGGTGCCGACCGGCACGTTCTCGAACAGGAATTTGATGTCTTCGTTACGCAGACGCACGCAACCGTGGCTCACGCGCAGGCCGATACCGAAGTTGGCATTGGTGCCGTGAATGGCATACAGACGACCAATATACAGAGCGTACAGACCCATCGGGTTGTCCGGGCCAGCCGGAACCACTGCCGGCAGCGGGTTGCCTGCTGCGGCATATTCAGCGTGCATTTTCGCCGTCGGCGTCCAGGTCGGGCCGGCTTTCTTACGTTCTACCTTGGTGGTCCAGTTGATTGGGGTATCTTTACCCAGCTGGCCGATACCGATTGGCAGCACGATCACCGTGTTGGTGCCTTTCGGGTAGTAGTACAGACGCATTTCCGCGCTGTTGATGATAATACCTTCATGCACGGTGTCCGGCAGGATCAGCTGCTGAGGAATATTCAGCACGCTGCCGCCTTTCGGCAGGTAGGTGTCGACGCCCGGGTTAGCCTCCAGGAGGTTGGAAAGCCCCATCTGGTACTGGGCGGCGAAGTATTCCAGCGGCTGTTTGTTATCGTCAGGAATCGTGATGACCTGATTCTGTCCGATAATACGGCTACCGTCGGTCGGCAGCGGATACGTCACCGCAGAGGCCGAATTGCAGAAACCTACGACAGCGAGCGCCGCAGCGAAAAGCGTTGTTAATTTCATGTTCATGTTGTGCGAGGTATCAGTGCCATTACGGCGGTTGTTTGAGAATTCAGACTGTTGGTTGCAGCGCATTATATGTGCATTCGATGCGACTGGGAATTCGGATGTGTACGAAATCACATTTTTTTCACTTGCGTTACAGTTTAGCCGTTGGCGAAGGCGGGCGCTTTTTATTCGCAAGTGTGGCATAATAGGGAGTTTGTCACATTCTTCAGGATACTCCCGTGTTAGTTACCAGCAACGTCACCATGCAGTTTGGCAGTAAGCCGCTGTTCGAAAATATCTCCGTCAAATTTGGCGGCGGCAACCGTTACGGCCTGATTGGCGCCAACGGGAGCGGTAAATCCACCTTTATGAAAATCCTCGGCGGCGACTTAGAGCCGACGCTGGGCAACGTGTCTCTCGATCCCAATGAGCGTATCGGTAAGCTGCGTCAGGATCAGTTCGCCTTTGAAGAGTTCACCGTACTTGATACGGTGATCATGGGCCACAGCGAGCTGTGGGAAGTGAAGCAAGAGCGCGACCGTATCTATAGTCTGGCTGAAATGAGCGAAGAAGACGGCTATAAAGTGGCCGATCTCGAAGTGCTCTACGGCGAAATGGACGGCTACTCCGCTGAAGCGCGCGCCGGTGAACTGCTGCTGGGTGTTGGCATTCCGCTTGATCAGCACTACGGCCCGATGAGCGAAGTTGCGCCGGGCTGGAAACTGCGTGTGCTGTTGGCGCAGGCGCTGTTCTCTAATCCGGACATCCTGCTGCTCGATGAACCGACGAACAACCTGGACATCGACACCATTCGCTGGCTGGAGCAGACGCTGAACGAACGCGACAGCACCATGATCATCATCTCGCATGACCGTCACTTCCTGAACATGGTTTGTACTCACATGGCGGATCTTGACTATGGCGAGCTGCGCGTCTACGCCGGTAACTACGACGAGTACATGACAGCAGCTACCCAGGCTCGTGAACGTCTGCTGGCCGACAACGCCAAGAAGAAAGCGCAAATTGCCGACCTGCAATCCTTCGTCAGCCGCTTTAGCGCCAACGCCTCTAAATCACGCCAGGCGACTTCCCGCGCCCGTCAGATTGACAAGATCAAGCTCGACGAAGTGAAGGCATCCAGCCGTCAGAACCCGTTCATCCGCTTCGAGCAGGATAAGAAACTGTTCCGTAATGCGCTGGAAGTGGAAGCGCTGGCCAAAGGTTTTGAAAACGGCCCGCTGTTTAAAAACTTCAACCTGATGATGGAAGTTGGCGAGAAGATTGCCATCATCGGCGCCAACGGCGTGGGTAAATCCACCATGCTGAAAACCCTGGTCGGTGAACTGACGCCGGATCACGGCACCGTGAAATGGTCCGAAAATGCCAGCATCGGTTACTACGCGCAGGATCACGCCGAAGATTTCGACAACGACCTGAGCGTGTTCGACTGGATGAGCCAGTGGAAGCAGGAAGGCGATGACGAGCAGGTAGTGCGCGGTTTCCTTGGCCGTCTGCTGTTCAGCCAGGACGATATCAAGAAGCCGGCGAAGGTACTTTCCGGTGGTGAGAAGGGCCGTATGCTGTTTGGTAAGCTGATGATGCAGAAACCGAACATTCTGGTGATGGATGAACCTACCAACCACCTGGATATGGAATCGATCGAATCACTGAACATGGCGCTGGAAATGTATCAGGGTACCCTGATCTTCGTTTCTCACGACCGTGAGTTCGTGAGCTCGCTGGCGACTCGCGTGATTGAGATTACGCCGGAACGCGTGGTGGACTTCAGCGGTAACTACGAAGATTACCTGCGTAGCAAAGGGGTGGAGTAATTTCCTTCACTCTGGCCCTCTCCCAAAGGGAGAGGGAACCGTTAGGTGCAAATTAAAACACCTTGCTCCTGCAAGCCGCACAATGCGGTTTGCTCCCTCTCCCCTGTGGGGAGAGGGTCGGGGTGAGGGGTTATCCTCGTACCCACTCGCTTTTCTCTTCGCCGTTAATCAACAGCTGACGTTTTTCTCCTTCTGGCAGCGTCACTTTCAACGCTTCCCATGCCGGGCGATAATCGCCGCGTGCGTTCACCTTCAGGTCAATCTTACTGGCGGTGCAGACCATCTCCCACTCCAGCCACAGCGCGTTACCTTCTTTGTAGCCCCACGACTCGCCGTCATCCTCAAACAGCAGGCCCGAAGAGCGGCCGATTCCTTTAACCGGGAACAGCTTCAGCTCACGCGAGGTATCTTCTTCTGCTTTCACGTAGGTAATACGTTCGCTCAGCGGTAGGCCTGCGCCCGCACGCACCAGCAGCGGCAGTTTCTCCAGCGGCGCATCGACGACAATCGACTGTCCGCCGCTGTACCACGCGCCGGTGTAGAAATCGTACCAGCCGGTTTCGTTGTCCGGCAGCCAGACGCGGCGTTCGCGCTCGCCGGCTTCCACCACGCTGGCGACCAGAATATCGCGGCCCAGCAGGAAGTCATCGCACTCTTCAAACGTCTGCGCATCGTGTTCGTGATCAAGGAAAGTCGGACGCAGCATCGGCTCGTCGTCGGCATGCGCCTGCCATAGCAGCGTGTAGAGATACGGCAGCAGACGGTAGCGCAGCTCAATCGCGCTGCGAATCGCCGGGGTCACGCCAGGATACATCCAGGGTTCGTTCACCGTGTGGTCGTCGTTCCATGAGTGGATGGTAAAGCGCGGATGCATTACACCGTTCTGTACCCAGCGGACAAACAGCTCCGGGTCCGGTTTGTCGCCGGAGAAGCCGCCGACATCATGGCCCAGGTTGTACAGACCGGACAGGCTCATCCCCAGCCCCATGCGGATGTTGTAGCGCAGCGTGTCCCAGTTAGTGCGGTTATCGCCGCTCCAGGTCTGCACGTAGCGCTGCATCCCGGCGCAGCCGGAACGGGAGATCAGATACGGGCGCTTGTTCGGCGCAAAGCGCTCCTGCGCTTCCATTGATGCGCGGATCATCAGCAGCGGCATCACCGGGCGAATATGCTTAATCGCAATCTCATCGCCAAAGCCGTGACAGCGCGCTTCACCGTCCCATACTTCAAACTCGTTGTTATCGTTCCAGGTGGAATCGATACCCATCTCCAGCAGCTGTGTAGTGACGCCCTCCTGCCACCAGGCCACGGTTTGCGGATTGGTAAAATCGAGGTGCGAACCTTCATCGTCCCAGAAGCTGGAACGCTCCGGACCGTCGCTTTCCGAGTCGCGAATAAACAGCGCTTTCTCCGCCACCTCGTTGTAACGCGGGTGATCCTGCAACAAGCATGGCTTGATGTTAGCCGCCAGATGTAGACCGGCATCATGGAACGCCTGGCTCATGACCTTTGGCTGCGGCACTTTGTCGTAGTTCCAGTTGAAGACGTAGCGCTTGCCGTTAATGGAGGTATAGCCGGAAGAGAGCTGGAACGAATCGCATGGGATAGCATGCTCGTCGCACAGACGAATAAAGTTCATCAGCTGATTTTGCGCGTCCGGCGCGTCGGTGTAGTGCATGGTCGAGCCGCTGTAGCCCAGGCTCCATTTCGGCCCGAACAGCGTTTTACCGGTCAGGCGTACGAAGGCTTTGGTGACATCCAGCACGCGCTCGCCGGTAAACAGGTAGTAATCGATATCACCGGCTTCTGCCTGCCAGCGGCGATAAGCGGTGTGGTAGTTGTCGATCTCGTTGCCTAAATCCAGCCAGCAGCTGCTGAGGTTGTCGTAAAACAGCCCGAAGCTGATGTCATCACGGCGGGTAATGGTGAACGGAATGTGTTTGTACAGCGGGTCAGTGCTGGCCGCGTTGTAGCCCATCGCATCCAGGTTACGCATCTCGTAGCGCTTGCCGTTACGCTGCAAATCACCGGCTTTATCCCCCAGGCCATAAAAACGCTCGTCCTTACGGCGGCTCTGGTAGTGCGCCACGCCATCGCCGTGGGCATTCACCAGATAGGCGCTGGTCGGACGATCATTGACCAGCGGCTGCCACTCGCCTTCGGCGTTGCGGTAGTGCCACTCCAGCCACAGCGGCTGGTGGACGGTGACGCGCAGCGACTGAGTGGCGATAATCACGCTATCGTCCTGTTGGTTTAGCGTCCAGGCAGGCAGGCTAAAACCGCTGAGATCTTCACGGCTGCGGCCCTCCCAGGGGACGTCCTGCTCGGGGGCGATACTCCAGGTGCGGTCCAGCGCCAGTTCGCCTTTGCGTTTCAACAGTACGCGGAACAGATTCTCCTCCAGCACATACAGACACAGCGTGTGCTGGCCGTCGACCAGCAGCTCGACGTGGTGGGAAGACTGTTTTTGTAGAGTCCAGTTTTTCAGCGTTTTCATATTTACATCCACTATCAGGCGCGTTTCGCGCGGCGTTCAGCAATAAATGCGACCAGGAAGACGGCGCCAATCAGGTCAAAGAAACCCATGGCGACAAACAGCGGGTTGAAACCGATTTTGTCGGCAGTCACCCCAATAATCAGTGAGAACAGGAAGCTCGCAATCCATGCGGCGGAACCACGCATGCCGTTAACGGTCGCCATCTGGCCTTTATCGAACGATTCAACAACCAGTGCGCTCAGCATGCAGGAGATGATCTGGTGGCCAAAGCCGCCAATCGACATCAGCACCACGGCGATGATCGGATCTTTCGTCACCGCCACGACGGCAAGCGACACCATCAGGAATGCCCCGGTGACGGAACTGGCCACGGTCGAGTTGACGCGTGAGCAGCCGAACAGGCGTACATAGAGGCGGGTTAAATAGCCGCTCGCGACGCTGCCGAGGTCGGCGGCCAGGAAGGGCAGCCAGGCGAACAGGGCGATCTGCTTGAGATCCATGTTGTACTGCTTGGCAAAATAGAGCGGCATCCAGAAGCTAAACACGGCCCATGCCGGTTCCGCCATAAAGGCCGGGATAGCGATACCGTAGAAGCGTTTGTTTTTGCCCACGGTTTTCAGCGCGGTCAGGAATGGCAGCTTCACCGGCGGCGCTTCGTTGTCCTGACGGATATAGTCCAGCTCGGCTTTGCCCAGGTTCGGGTGTTTATCCGGGTTGTGGTAGAACGCCCACCACAGTACGACCCATGCGAGGGCCAGAATACCGGTAAACATGAACGCGCCCTGCCAGCCAAAAGAGGCGTGGGCAAAATAGATGATTGGCGGTGCCAGCATCGCGCCAATCGAGAAACCTACGCCAGCCCAACCCGCTGCGACCGGGCGTTCCGATTTCGGGAACCACTCACCGATGGTTTTGGCGTTGGCCGGGGTAGCCGCCGCTTCCGCGCCGCCCATAAAGAAGCGCAGCAGCGCCAGATGCAGCCAGTTACCGGCACCGGCGTGCAGTAAACAGGCCAGTGCCCACAGGCTGGCGCAGATCATAAAGCCCAGCTTCAGGCCAATAACGTCAATCAGCCAGCCGCACAATGGCTGGAAGAGGGTATAGGCGATCTGGAAAGCGCCGACGATCCAGGAATATTGCTCAGTAGTGATCCCGAGGCTGTCTTTCAGCTCTGGCGCCAGGATCCCCAGCGAGTTACGGGTGATGTAGTTGACGGTGACGCCGAGTAAAAAAAGCACCAGCATCCACCAGCGCAGATTTTTGACAACGCGGCGAGTTTTGCTGGTTGTTATTTCATTATTGATGCCCTGACTCATAGGGATCTCCACAGGATGATGTCAGAAACGGTGGGCAACTACGTGGGGAGTTGTCACACCACTTTTGGTAAAATTTTGATATTTATC